>JBGSVC010000105.1:0-16427 GCA_041753175.1 Planctomycetaceae bacterium | reverse complement strand
AAGAGTTGTGCGAACATATTCGTTCCGTCAA
The DNA here is from genome assembly GCA_041753175.1 of Planctomycetaceae bacterium. Lineage (GTDB taxonomy): Bacteria > Planctomycetota > Planctomycetia > Planctomycetales > Planctomycetaceae > SXPC01. The sequence goes on along the minus strand of JBGSVC010000105.1, from coordinate 16,396 downwards.
AAAAGTCGCTTTTGATACAGAATTCGTTTCTGAATTTACGCTGCATCCACAGCTTTGCCTGCTGCAATTTGCCACCACCGAACGTCTTGTAGCAGTCGATCCTTTTCTCGTAAGCAATCTGGACTCATGGTGGCAGATCATGGGAGACCCGGACATCGAGGTCATCATCCATGGTGGACGAGAAGAACTCAAATTCTGCGATTATCTGGGGAAAACCACTCCTCAGAATGTCTTTGATGTCCAACTTGCCGAAGGCTTGCTTGGCAAAGGCTACCCCTTATCACATGCCAATCTATGTCGTCGTGTGCTTGGTCAGGCGATCCATGGCGAACAAACACGAACAGACTGGCGTGCCCGCCCTTTGTCAGCCAAGCAGATTGAATATGCTCTTGAAGATGTCAAATATCTCCTCCAGATCCACACCCGGCAGATCAAACGTTTACATAAACTGCAGCGGACCTCCTGGATGACTGCAGAAATGCAAAGCATGGTCGATGAGGTCACGGCAAATGATCAAAACGACCGCTGGCGGAAGCTTTCAGGTGTCAACCGACTCAATCGCAAAGCACAAGCTGTTGCTCGCGAATTGTATGCCTGGCGACTTGAAGAAGCCGAACATCAGGACCGACCACCGCGTCGCATTCTGCGTGATGATCTGTTGATTGACCTGGCCAAACGCCAGCCCAAGACAGTCAAAGAAGTCACAGACACGCGCGGCATGGAATATTCTGGGATCAAGGCCTTTGCACTGACGATACTTCAACGAATCAAGACTGCTCAGAAACTTCCCGAATCACAATGGCCACTGGCCGTTGAGGATGATCAGGATTTTAAGGCTGAAGAGCATGTTCTGGGAAAACTTTTGGGAGTGGCCCTTGCCAATCAATGTGCGGCTCAAGAGATCTCGCTGACATTGGTTTGTAGCCACACGGATCTGAAAGATTTTGTGCGCTGGTATCAGTCTGGAAGTCAGGCTCCCAAACCAAGACTGGCCGATGGCTGGCGTGCTGACATCTGCGGCAATTTTATGACGGATCTACTCGACGGCAAAATTTCGTTGCAAGTTGCTGATCCCAACTCTGACCACCCGTTGGCATTTATCCCGATCAATAATCCCGAGTAAAACTGCTCCGGACGACTTCTTACGAATATCATCTGAAGACCGATCGTGATGCGGATGAACAGTTTGTCGCCTATCTGCTCGGCATATTTTAGCGTCAGGCGACGATCTTCTAAACAACTCCGTAGTTCATCTATCATCAAAAACAGCCGACTGCTACGTGCAGTCGGCTGTTGATCTCTCTATGGATGACAATATCCCTTATCGTTGAACCCTGGCTGTGCCCCCTTTGGCGAGCTGCTCAACTTCAGGGAGCTTAGCCATGGTGACGTCACCAGTAAAGGTTGTCAGCAGGGCTCCATGTGCCCAGCCTAATCGCAATGCTTCTTCGGGTGCCCTGCCGTTGATCAAGCCATAAATAAGACCGGCGGCAAATCCGTCACCGCCACCGATACGGCAAATGACATCCAGTTCCATAGTCGGACTGACGTATCTCTGACCATCGAGCCACAACACTGCACCCCAGTTGTGTCGATTCGTCGATTTGACTTCTCGCAATGTGGTTCCGACGGCTTTGATATTGGGAAATTTCTCTCGGACTTTTTCAATCATATGAAAAAATGCTTCGGGATCGAGTTCTGATTTATGCTCGACATCTTGCCCTTTCATTCCCAGCGATTTCTGCAAGTCTTCTTCGTTTCCGATGAGTACATCAACATGTTCGACGATCTTGCTGACCTGTTCTTGTCCCTTTTTATCTCCCCCCAGCGTCGACCACAATTTCGCTCGATAGTTGAGATCAAACGAGGTGACTGCCCCGGCTGCTTTGGCGGCTTTCATCCCTTCGATGATCAATTCAGAAGTCGTGGCGGACAACGCTGCAAAAATACCCCCTGAGTGAAACCAGCGACAGCCTCCTTCAAACACTTTCTTCCAATCGAAATCGCCCGGCTTGAGCATGCCGCCTGCTTCGTTAGCCCGGTTGTAAAACACGACAGGAGCCCGTGCGCCAGCCCCTCGATCGCTATAAACGGTGGCAATATTCGGACCGCGGACACCATCATGTTCGAACCACTTATAAAACGGTTTGACTCCCATTTCTCGAACTCGTCCCTGCACCAATTCACCGATGCCGTAGTTGACCATCGCGGTACAGATACCGGTCTTGAGGCCAAAACAATCAGACAAATTTGCAGCGACATTGTATTCGCCACCGGAGACGTGAATCTCAACTGAGCGTGCTTTACGAAAGGGAATCGTTCCTGGATCGAGGCGATGCACCAGGGCTCCCAGAGAGACAAAATCAAGGGCACATTCTTCTTTACTGACAGTCAACTTTTCCATGAGTCACCTTTTTAGAAATTTCTGAGTAATACCATGATTGAATGGGAGAAAAAATGAACGGATCAACGAGCCGGGCATTTCGTATCGGGCCGTTCAATGAAAGCCGTCAAATTGACATTGAAGAGAAGCCGCCATCGACCACGATGTTCTGGCCGGTAACGAAAGACGAAGCCGACGACGATGCCAGCCAGACGGTGGCTCCTGCCAGTTCTTCCACATGGCCGAAACGTGACATTGGCGTATGGCCAATGATCTGCTCTGCCCGGGCGGTATAGCTGCCGTCGTCTTTGAATAGCAGAGTACGGTTTTGATCAGCCGGGAAGAATCCAGGACTGATGGCATTGACTCTGACCCCCACACTGGCCCATTCGCGCGCCAGGAACTTGGTCAAGTTAATAACCGCTGCCTTAGATGCCGAATAGGCGACAACGCGAGAAAGAGGCGTCATTCCCGCCATCGACGCAATGTTAATAATGCTTCCTGACTTTCGTTCCACCATCGCCTGGCCAAAAACCTGACTGGGTAGTAGGGCACCGCCGACAAGATTCAAATCAAACACGTTTTGCCAGGCTTCCAGCGGAATCTTGCAAAAATCAGCACCTGGAGGCAGCGTCGCTTCAGGACGGTTTCCACCGGCAGCATTAACCAGAATCGAAGGGACCCCGAAATTGATGTGTATTTCCTGGCGAGCGGCGACCAGCGAATCATAGTTGACGGAGTCAACCTGTTGAAAGCTGGCGTTGCCTCCTTGAGATCGTATCGCTTCGACCCTGGCCATCCCGCGATCAGCGTTTCGTCCCATCACTACAACGTGAGCGCCATACGCTCCCAGAGCATCAGCCATGAGTCCACCGATGGCACCGGTTCCGCCGATGACCGCAGCGACCTGTCCCGTTAAATCAAACAACTGTCCGAGCGTCGACATCAATACAATTCTCCCTATGCAACTTCGGCAGCCCAAACAGGACTTACCAGTTGAGATCTTATCGATTCCATACATGGGTGTCATCCGATATCTCCCATGATGGATTCAATTTACAAAAAAAGCCGAACGAATTCTCGTTCGGCGCCTCCATTGAATCTGATTTCCCTCAGGATATTTAATTCCTGGCGACTTCGTATTGAATCGCAGCCAATGCTATCAGGATCTCATCGTGCCAAAATAGCGGCCATTCGTCGCCATCAGCACCCACAGAAATTCCACAAACATCATTAACCACAACAACGGACTCGTTGTTCCATCACGATAAGCACCGTAGACGTGGCCACCGAAGTAACCGCTGGCGACCAAGACTGCTAATGTCATCGCCTGCTTCATCATGGATTGATTCCAGGCGGCAATCAGGAAGTAACTCCCCAAGGCGACATGAAGTCCTCCCAGGGCACCGCTAATTTCGACCAATCCCGTCCCACCAAGCGTGCCAAATCCAAAACCTGCAGCCATGAAATGAGGAGCCAGCAGGCTGGGCAAACCAATTGCCAACAAAAAAATGCCAGAAGACATCAAGACCAGACGTGTAAAGTTCATCGAATTCTCCTTTTCAGTTGCTTGCCAGAAGAAGCATCTGAGTTCAACATTGAGAACGTCTGTGAGAAAAAAAAGATCACTCAAGCAAGGAGATTTCGTTCAACAATCGCTGCTTGGTTTCGTCGGAAATCAAACGCCAGTCTTGATTTGTGACGGCACCCTCCATGGCCCATAATAAATTGAGACTCACCTGGGGATATTTGCTTTTCAACAACAAATACGTCGGGACAACACCGCGTCTGACCAAATCCTCACGAGAAGAGATTCCGGCATGACTCAGCCAGGTCATTGATTGGGGGCCGATGTTTCGAATGGACGTCGTTTCGCTCATGATATTACAGAAGACGATTGTTTTTTGAGCCTGAGCTGTCCACAGGCGGCGTCGATGTCTTCGCCTTTTCGTTTGCGGATCGTGGCCGGGATCCCAGCGTTCGTCAACACCATGATAAAGTTTTGCTTTCTAAGCTCGGTGGGCTCTGCAAATTCCAGCGGCTCAACCGAATTCATCGGGATCAAATTGACATGTGCCACCCGCCCCCGTAACAGCGCAGCCAGCTCGTGGGCATTCTGCAGGCTGTCATTGACACCCGAAAGCATGACATATTCAAAAGTGACGCGACGGCCTGTCTTGTCGAAGAAATAGTCAGCCGCCGAGAGGATTTCTGTGATACCGATATTTTTGTTTGTCGGGACAATCTTCGTGCGCAACTGATCGTTGGGCGCGTGCAAGGAGATGGCCAGATGATAGGAGATCCCCAAATCTGCCAGTTCTCTGATTTTGACTGGCAATCCAACCGTTGAAATCGTGACTCGCCTTGCACCCAGATGCAACGACTCTTCGCTCTGAATGGTCGCCAGCGCCGGCAGAAGGGACTTCAGATTTGCCAAAGGTTCACCAATCCCCATGACAACGATATTGGTAATTTTTTCTTCGGGGTCCTGGAGTCGATCAGCCAACATGATTTGTTGAAGAATCTCGGCGGTCGTTAGATTACGTTTTAATCCCAACATGCCACTGGCGCAAAAAACGCATCCCATCGCGCAGCCAACTTGAGTGCTGATACAGACAGTATTTCTCGTGGTCTCGCGCATGAGGACACACTCGACGTGCTCACCATCATCCAGTCGAATTAACAGCTTTTCTGTTCGATCGCGTGCCGTCTGATGATTGACGACCTCACCAGGAAACAGGCGAAACTCAGTTGCCAGCCTGTCACGCAGGGCCTTGGGGAGGTCATGCATTTCATCAAAATGACGCGCTCGCTTTTGATGAAGCCACGAGAAAATCTGCCTGGCTCGGAATTTTTTTTCACCGATTGTCTCCAGCCACTCAACAATCTGATCGAGTGAACGCTCAATCAATGCCGGTGGATGTTTGGAAATCGTTTCAGGAGCCAACAAATCGATAGTCACAGCAGTTTTTCGTGAATAGAGCTACAGCGAATCAATAGATACTGTCGAAGAATCGCAGCGCTCTGATAAAGCCTGCAAAACTCACCGACCTGCAAACGTCACTCACCTACATTTTGAAAAACGTCTGGTGATAGAAGTCTGCAAGAACTGATTCTAGCCTTCCTGACTCTCACTCACAACATCGGCACGATTGGCATCTGTTTAATCGCCGGTCTGGACTTCAATCGACACATTCAAATCCTGCTGCTGATTCGATTCTGCAACGGTGAGTGGGCGGACATCAAACATCACGGCATACGGCAGCGGCTCAGGGGACGACTCCACCGTAGGAGTTGACGATTGAGAGGCCAACTGATTTTCCAGAGTTGCAGGAGCCTGCTCGAAATTGACATCAGCTATCTGGTAAGGGCCATTGCTTAGAGTTGATGCCAAATTGGTTGTTCCGACGTCACGTAAACTTAAAGAGAGAGGCTCAAAAGCAGGAAAACTAATTTTCAATGATACGTTGTCGTTCGGAACGGATTGATAGGAGGCCAGCCAATCCTGAGAGGAAGGAAACTTGACGACTCCACCACCTCTGCCGCTGGTCAGATACTGCCCGGTCGTTTTTCGATTGCCCTGAGTTAATGTCAGGGTTCCTTTCTCTAGAAACCAGTTTGGGCTGGCCTGCACAATAATTTCTGTACCTGTGAATGATTTTTGAGGGGTGACACGCAACGAATTCGCCAGCCAGTTTTGGTAGGCCAACGGTTTTTCATTGGTAGAAAGTTTTTGCGCCGCTTTGACCAGAATGGCAGCGGGGACTGTTTCCAGAGTTTTCTGTTCTGCGAGCTTGAGCATCAATTTTTCTTTTTGGCCACTGATGTCATACAAAATGACTAACGAGGCCAGCGACTGTTCCGACTCCAAATCGACATCAAGATTTCGAAACAATGCATCCTCAGCCGCGATGGATTCCTTTCGGTCCATCAAGACTTTCGCCACAATCAAATTTGCCTGCCAGACATCGGACGTATATTCCAACGCCCTTTTTGCTGTCTGGATCGCTTCTGGTTTTCCCTGATGATGTTGGATTAACGCCAGATTGGCGATGCCAGCCGCCAGCATTTCATCGCGTCGAAAATACCCTTTGCCGAAATTTTCCAGAGTCGCATAAGTGGTCGCGGCCTCTTCGAATTTGCCCAGGGCCTGCTGAGTTCTGGCCACGTAATACCAGTAAGGGGGGTAGCAGGTCATGTAATTTTCCATGCGCGCCAGGACACGCAGGCGGGCATTGAGGTCTTCAATTTTGGACGCCTCCTCCAGCTTATCCAAATCAGTCCCACGGACCAGATAACGATCGGGAATTTGTCTTTTCTGGCTGAGTTTCCACAACGTATCCAGAAACATCGACGACTTCTGCACCACCGACGTGACATACTCTTTGTCAAGACGCAACATTTCTGTCTCACGGGTCAGCGTCTGATTGCGATAATCCCAGAATCCGTTGGCCCCTGTTTTGATGGCAGAGACATACTGCGCTGAGGCGACCTGCAACATAAACGAAACTGCTTCGAGCGCTGCCCCTTTGAAGATCGCGCCTTTATATTTGCGACTATACAAATCGACTTCGCGACCACGCAGCGAGTTTCGGCTGATTTCGTCGAGAACTTCCGAGTAGAGTCGGATCACCTCGGGGTCCGCGATCCCTTGCATATTCAGATTATTGAGGATCTGGTCCTGCTCTTCTGTCAACACTTCGACAGTGGGATACTTGCGGATTCGGTGGAAAGCAGCACGGCAATAATTCAGTGCAATCGCCGTGCTTTTGGCCTGTTGTTCGGCGTCGAAGGTATCTACGACAACAGCATTCTGAACATCTGGCTGGCTCACTTGAACGGCAGGTTGCTGTGCTGATAACGTCTGGGGTCTTAACGTCGTTGCTTGAATCCACACGAAGACAAAAAACATGACAACAACGAACATCCGTGGGGAATTTTGCTCCATGCTCATAAATCTGGCTTCTCGCTCTTGATTGCAGATGCGATCTCCTTCAGATGGAGATGACATCACTTCTTACAAACAGCTCATCATCATTGATTGTGTCAGTCGTGAGTAAATTGTCGGTGTGACCTGTCACATGTTGATTCTCTGGAAGGTTGACCTCCCTGAAAGCCATCGCAAATGCACATAAAATTGGGAATGGCATTCAAGAGTGACTCATGTCAGGAGGCATCGGCTCCTGGACAGAAAACTGATTCAACGGTAACTCTTGGAATCCAACTACCGAATCTTTCTTTAAAGATGACACCAGATCGATTTCTATGAAGTGGAATTCTCATTGACGGGTAAAGAATCAGCTATTGACCTGGGCAGATTTGACAGTCAGGTAGACCAGGTAAGACGTGAGGGCACGTCTGAGAAATTGACAACCAACAGCTCCAGAACAGGCCTTGCCCCATTTGACGATTGCTGCGATAATCTCGTGTTGATCGACTCAGATCAGCGCAGGAATATGGACTTTCCTGAGCATTCAACTCTGCACGATGCGTTCTTCTGATCTCTCGCCAACATGCGTTGGTCTGGATATGAAACATTCACAAATTTTTGTGAGTCTGATCACCAGGTCGATGTACGGGCGACTCAAACTTGCTTCATGAACAGCATCAACAATTCCCTACTGTGGAAGCTCCTTAACGCCTCCGTATTTCAATATGTCGGGCTATTTGCCTGCATATTTGTTGGTGTCGTGATTGTGTATTATGTCAGGCAATTTTTGTCGACCACGGTGGATCTCAACCAGGAGGATCGCAAAATGCTTTCGCAAGCTGAGAAACTCTATCGATCAGGCGAAATAACCTCAAAGGAGTACCAGATTGTCAAAGCAAATGTATCAAAACGTCTCAAGCAACGCCTGACGGCAGAGCTTGAGAGCAAACTAGAGACATAACCCGAGTTTGTAACTCTGACACGTCAAGACAACGGTTTCATCGTTGTAAGGGATTTCAAAATCGACAACCAATTCTTTTCGGGGTGTTCCTCTGAAATCTGAAAAGACACACATCCGTTATGACGATAAATCGCTTTGTCGACATTGACAAATCCTCTCCTGGGAAGATTATCAACGACTACGGTCTCCACCAGCGACCCGCCGTCCTCTGCGACAAAAATTTGATGTCTGACGAAGATTAGTCCGACATAAGTACGAGTTGCCAGTCAACTCGTTACAAAAAAAAGACAAGACGGGGCAAAAGGAGGTGCTCTATTTCATTAGCCAGCGAGTATCCATTTTAAGATCGTTGACTAAGTTCATTCGTCGATCGACCGCAATGAAGGAAATCAGATGACCTCGGGTAAGGATTTTATGACCGGTAAAAAAAATGCCACCGGCACCAAAAAACACGCCACCTGTTCGTTTTGTCGCAAAAGCTATCGGGACGTCGGCCCTCTGGTCGAAGGACCTGAAGATGTCTACATCTGCGGACAATGCATCGAACTGTGTGAATCAATTCTCGATCAGGAACGCAAACGACGCGGGTCCGATCAATCGTTGTTCTCTGAGGTTCCCACACCTCGGCAGATCGTTTCACAACTTGATAAATACGTGATCGGCCAGGAACACAGCAAAAAGACGCTGGCGATCGCCGTACACAACCACTACAAACGCCTTATGGTTTCCGGGTCTAAGGACGGTGATGTTGAGATCGACAAATCCAACATCCTCCTGATTGGCCCGACGGGTTGTGGGAAAACGCTGATGGCCCGAACTCTGGCCCGTTTCCTTCAGGTTCCTTTTGCCATCGGCGATGCCACAACCCTGACAGAAGCTGGCTATGTCGGTGAAGACGTCGAAAACCTGTTGTTGAAACTCCTTCACGCTGCAGACTTTGACGTTGAAGCGGCACAACGAGGAATCATCTTTATTGATGAAATCGATAAAATTGGCAAAACCAGCCAAAATGTCTCGATTACCCGAGATGTTTCCGGAGAAGGTGTTCAGCAGTCGTTGTTGAAAATGCTCGAAGGGACTGTTGCTAACGTTCCCCCTCAAGGCGGACGCAAGCATCCTGAGCAACAATATATTCAGTTAGACACCAGCAATATCCTCTTTATCTGCGGCGGTACTTTCGTGGGGCTGGAAGATATTGTTGCCAAGCGAATGGGACGCAAGATGATCGGATTTGGCACACCCAGCCAGTCTGATGAAGCTAAAGAGCGCAGCCGCAACGAACTTCTCCAAAGTGTCAACATTGAAGACATTCTTCAATTCGGCTTAATCCCTGAGTTGCTGGGACGATTGCCCGTGCACAGCGTTTTGACGCCGATGTCCGAAGCCGATTTGATGCGAATTCTGGTCGAACCCAAGAACGCTGTTGTCAAACAGTTCCAGAAGTTCTTTGAGATGGAAAACTGCACATTGGAATTTACCGATGATGCCCTCCGTGAAATTTCCCGCAAGGCGATTCAAAATCGCACTGGGGCACGCAGTTTGAGAAGTGTCATCGAGCATGTCATGTTTGACCTGATGTATGAATTGCCTGAATCGAATGAAGGCAAGCACTTTGTGATCACTGGCGACATGGTCAAAGGAACGACCTCTCCAATGACAAACCTCGGCGATTCTGCCGCTGCCTAAGCCCGGCAATGTGAGCTTGAAACCAAAAAACGCATCCCTTGGGGATGCGTTTTTTTATGGTTGGATCTTATGATCTGTCTCATACATTTCTATAGTCAGGGATGTCTCATGGGTTCTTGTTTGTATTGAAAGTTTTGTCGTATGCCCAATTCAGGCCTCCTGTTATGCAGTGATTTTTTCTTTATCAGCAAAATCACGAGCACGGGATCTGCTCTCGATTACCCCATCAAATCGATCTCGACGGCGCAGCAATTGACCGACCAGATGGCGAATCCTGATGTCAATACGCTCTTTGTTGACTTGGATTCCGTCAAGATTTCACCAGCACAGATCGTGGCGTTGGTCATCCCCCGTGAGAAAGTCAAAATTCTCGGATTTGGATCTCATGTGAACACCGCAGCATTAAAAGCTGCAAACGAAGCGGGCTTCGATGCCATCATGCCTCGCAGCAAACTGTCCACGAATCTCCCCCAGATCATAGAACAATGTCGATTTCCAGAGCCTTAATCGACATGCAAAACTGGACGAGGTTTTATTTCTTCGATAGGACTAACCAGCACGTAATCGTCAATAACGCGATCAAACACAATTCACTGCCAAACTGAAATTCAGGCATTCTTCACGCTCCTGCAGAATCACTCTCATCGATTCAGAAGGTTGACCATCCCGGTCGTCAAACGCTCCATCAATCAAAGCTTGTACCAGGTGGCGCCGACCTGTTGCTGCTCCCCACTGCTGGAGAACGATACGTTCTGCAGGGGAATTGCTTAAGCATATGTCGCATTTTTCAGTAGACAAATTATCTTTGCTGTTTTTTAAGAATCTTTAGATGACTGTCTTGCACCTTTTCGCGGTTTGACTGAAACAAAGACCTGTCGCCTGACATCGAAAGTTGCCAGCAGGCCGTCATGGATTCGGGTTATTCCACACCGACTGGTTCTTCCAAAGGCTCTTCATCTGACTTTTTATCCATACCAGGAATGAAACCCCAGTGATCTGCAAAGGCCTGGGCCTCTTTTTGCAGCCCTTTCGCATTCAGGCAGTGAACAATGACATTGGCAGCAGGATGATAGTTGGCGCAAGCGGACAACGTTTTTTTAGCTTCTATCAAACCAGCGTCAACTTCACCAGCGGCGATATGAGCCAGGGCAAGGTTATACTGAATACCAGCCGCTGGGGAATAACTGGAAAGCAGGTCTAAATATTTCTCGCGAGCCTGATTGATTTTTTTGGCGCGAGCAGAGGCATTGGCTGATTCCAAACCCTGATATTTGCTCCCGATTTTTGAACCCTGGTAGGCACGAATCAGTTGCCCGAGTGCAAAGGGAGCACCGAGCACAAATAGTAAATTGCCGAAAAACATCTTCCAGGCGCTTGATCGCATACAGACATGGCATTTGGTTTTGGTGTTGTATTGAAAGTAATAAAACACCAGCAAGAAGACGAAGTAGAACTCCGTAAACGGCCGCGGCTGGCTGTAATATCCACACTGTTCACAGATGTGATACTTTTCTTCCAACGGATCTGCACCCTGATTTTTATCGAAGATCGTCTCACAGTAGTTGCAATAAACCTGCGGAGAATCTTCAAATCCGGAGTGGTTAACAAATGATTTGCAATTCGGGCATGCCGAGAGCTTGTAAAAGGATTCGCAGCCCTTTTCCATGAGTTCTTTATAATGGTTCTCAGCCCAGCGCTTTGAACAGGAGCGATCGATCAACTGTTTGATTTCTTTGGCATCTCCTTTGGAAATCTCCAATCTTTCAATCCAGACATTCTCCCCTTCCACACCCACGATCGCCAATCGTTTCTGATTTCGATTGACCTGCATGATTTGAGTCAACGGATAAAACTTTTTACCAAGCACCAGATCCCGCGAATCAATTCTCCCTTGTGAACTGAAGATTTGAGTGGACTGGCCTTGCTCATTCAAGCGGCTGAACTTGAACAATAGGTCGTCGTGAGCGTCTTGGCGATCAGTCATGGCTCAACCTCTGCAAACGGTAATGTGAAAAGATCAGGCAGCACCTTGGGTTTGATATCTCGTCAATGTACACCTTAGAGGTTTTCTACTCAACACAACTGGCTCCAACAAAAAGCATCATCATCGAATGGGTCTCGATTCTGCAGAAAGAGACATCTTAATTCCTGAACTGAGTGGACCGGTCGAGATTGTCAACAATGTCAAAGAATACAGAATATCCCAGATAAGGTGACTTGTCAGACTCTGCCTTCCAGCGCGCTTTATTGAGGCAGAAAGTCAGCCGAAAAACCAATTTCGCCCCCTCAGACGCAGGAACTGTCAATAGAATGCAGCGTTGCGATTCGAACTTCATGGAAAAACGACCAGACACTCACCCCAAACGACTCAAAGGACAGGACAGTCACAGCTTGTTCAACCCCACCCTCTTTTCTGAGTTCTCTAAGGTGCGCGTTTTTTCCAGTCGTCAAATTACAGTTTCATGGACAACTCGGACGATAACTCTAGTGGTTCAGCGATGTACCTGGATGTGAATTCTGCGGGAAGTTCCTGCAGAGAATGGCCAAGTCGGACGGCCGAACGTAAGACTGACCATTATTCCAGAAAGTACACCCAAAGTGCATACTACGACTAAAAAAACGTCTCGTCGTCGACTCTCGTCCTCTGTTCAAAGCCCGTTGGAAACCTACCTTAGAGAGATTAACGAGACGTCTCTTCTCTCCGCGAATGAAGAAAAAGAACTGGCCTATCGTATCGCAGAAGGCGACATGCAAGCCCGCGATCAGATGGTTCGTGCTAATCTTCGTCTGGTGGTCAACATCGCCCGGGGCTACAGTACGAAAGGTCTGCCGCTGCAAGACCTGATCGAAGAAGGAAATCTGGGATTGCTCAGAGCTGTGGAAGGCTTCGATCCCGAGATGAATACCCGCTTTTCCACATACGCCAGCTACTGGATTAAGCAGTCGATTAAACGGGCGTTGGTCAATTCATCGAAAACCATCCGCATTCCGGCTTATATGGTTGAATTGCTGTCCAAATGGCGTAAAGCGACTGCAAAACTGCAGGATGAACTCAATCGCATCCCGACTCCCGACGAAGTCGCTAAAGAACTTGGTCTGCCTAAAAAGAAGCTGAGAATCGTCAAAAAAGCCATCGAGCTGTATAACTCCTCGCCGCAATCGGCTGATGACGAAGAGGGTTGGTCAATGGGAGAATTGATCCCTGATGAGCGCGATAAGGGTCCAGACAACGACCTGATCGAAGGGGATAGTTTGAAGCATGTGTACGAAATGCTCGAACATATGGATGAGCGCGAAGCCACCATCATTCGTATGCGATTTGGTCTGGATGGAGATGAACCCAAAACGCTCAAAGAGATTGGGCAGATTCTCGGTTTGACCAGAGAACGCGTCCGCCAAATTGAAAACGATTCCCTCAATCGTATGGCCAAACGGATTATGGGTGAATAAGCCGGTCGCGGCTGTAATTTCTCGCCGCAGGCAGGGACCACAGTCCTGCCTGCCGTGCCTGGCAAGCTGTACGGATTGTTCCGGTCGTGCGTGTTGAAACGGATCATTGTTTCGTAACGAAGATATCACGCATGACGTGTCTCAAGACACAATAGCCACAGGCTCGATAACCACGATATGGCAACGCCTGGACGGAGAAGATCTTTTTGCAGTAGACCTGTAAAAGATTTTCCCGCCCCCAAAACATGGGATGTCTTCCGTAATCTCAGTCAACTTTGAGAAAACGTGTGAGACATTCTTTGATTTGGTGGAGAAAATGGGTATTTTGGGAATTCAGGAAAGAGTCGGCGAGTAGTTGATAGAATATCACACTGACTCCTGCGATCCTTCTTGAATATTCCGGTTTTCTGTCAATTCGCGGCTGCATGGATCACTGATGCGACACATGATATTGCTGGCAATGACGTCTTGGAAGTACAGCATCCCCATGCTGATGGCTTTGATCGCCGGTATGATGGGGCTTTGCCTGAAGAATATTCAGGCTCAAATCGTCACCAAGGCTGCCGAGAAGGCGATTGCAACTCAGGACGATCCCCGCCAGATGCTGCTGACGGAACCACAAACACCTGTGGAGTTTTTCCGAGCCGCACGCCTGATGGTCGAATATGGCCAACCACAAATCGCCAAAGACTATCTGCAAGGCCTGTCAAATTCCAAACCCTCTGATGAACAGCTCCTGGAGATTACGAATATCTACGGAGCTTCCGAATTGCTGCGTCTGGGTAATTCCAATGAATTGCAGCCAGAAGGTGGTATGGTTCTCAATTTGATCAATGCGGCACTTGTCAGACAAGCCAATGATCCTCAATACATTGATCGCATCATTGATGGGTTATCCGGCAGTGTCAACGAACGCGATATGGCGATTCAACAGCTTCGTTCCCTTGAACTCAATGCACTTCCCCGACTGCTCATCCGTTACCAAACGGGCGCTAATGAAGAACGGGATCTGATTGCCTTTACTCTCGTCAGCATGGGGCAGCCGATCATCCCTGGTCTTATCGCGGCTCTTGAAACTCAAGATAATGTCCTCAAAAGTACGGTGTTGACAGTTCTCGGCTGGATCAACGCCCAGCAGGTCCGACCTGATATTGGTTACCTGATGCTCAGTCCGCGGGAAGACAGCGGCGTGCGTGCGACCGCTGCGGATGCGTGGCAGAGACTCGATGAGTTTCAAAAACTTTCTTCGTCAACGGGTCTGACTCAACAAATTGACCCGGCTCTGATGGGTCAGTTTCTCTATCAACAGGGGAAAGACGACTTTTGTGTTCGAAAATCATGGCCAGTCGACACCAACGGCAATACCACCGTCTGGATGTGGGACGATCAGCAAAGCACGATCGCGCCCATTTCCCTGACTCCGGCTCGTGCTTCTTTGCAGATGGCATTTCGGTCTGCTCGTCGGGCTTTGGTATTGCTCCCTCATGCCAGAGATGTCCAGGCACTGCTAATGGGAATTCAATTTGCCATCACTGCCCGCGAACAAGACTATGCAGGTTATGATCCTGCAAACCCAGTCTCACACCTCGGCTTAGTAGTCGGCGAACAGTTGCTCATGGAAACATTAAATATCTGTCTGGACTGTGGACAATCCTCAGCGGCGATCATGGCATTGGACGCGCTCTCGCGTGTTGGAACCCTTCCTGTCGTCACGCAGGGGACAGGGACAGCGATCCATAAAGCACTCAACAGCAATTCTTCCCGTATTCAACTTGCCGCGGCTGATGCTGTTTTGAGACTCCGACCACGACAACCATTTACCCACACTCAACGAGTCACTCAGATACTCAAACAGGGAATTAATAGTGTTGTCCCCGGTGCCATCGTGGTGATCGATCCCAATACCGGTCGCGGACAGACGATGACAGGCATGATGAATGAACTCAGTTATCCCGGACAACTGGTTCATACGGGAAAAGAAGGATTTGAACTCGCTGCGACTCGAGGAGATTTGGCAGCGATTATGATCCACGCCAGTTGCATCGATTGGCCCCTCAGCGCCACGATCGCTAATTTGAAGGCAGATCGACGAACCTCATATGTCCCCATTCTGATTTATGGCCCATTGTCAGTGGAATCTGATATCCAATATTTAATCGACCAGTTTCCGCTTGTCGACTTTTTGATTACGACCGAAGATCTGGGTAGTTTACGGACGCAACTGGTCAAAACATTTGCCAAGCTCGGCCTGGCGCCTTTGACGGCCAGCGAACAGAATAATCGTTTTCAGATGTCGCTGGATTGGGTCAGCCGATTAGCAGATGGCTATGCACCGGGCGTGTTTGATCTGACGGCTTTTGAATCCGCACTTCAGTCCCGTCTCTATGACGACCAGACTCAAGTGCAAGTCATGCAAGTTCTTGCACGAATTCCAACAGCCACGGCTCAATCAGAACTCGCTGAAGTCGCCTTACTCGAACAGATTCCTGGCGAGCGTCGCGTTATGGCGATGACATTGCTCTGTCAGCATGTCCGAGAGTTCGGATTACTGTTGTCGATGGAAAAAATCGATGCTCTCAAAAGCCTGTATCGTCAAACGCCCCAAGATGAACTCCGCATCTGGTTGTCGACATTTCTTGGTATGCTTCGCCCGAACGATGTGCTCAGTGGCGAGCGCATGCTTCAGCTATTTGCTCCTTAAGCAAGACCACGAGGCATCTCAAATTCTTGTTTGACATCCATCAGCAATCACGGCGGCGGTTGTCAAAAATAACTTGACTGTAAAGATGCACAATCAAAAGCTCGACGCCATTATTGCGTCGGCCAGCTAAACAAATACATGGCTCTGGGAACAGAGTGCTCCATGAGAGATTCCAGAACCGATGGCGTTGATTTCATACTGGCTTGACCAAATAACACCTCGGAAATTGACGGGGTGAATTTAAACTCTACGACATTGGCTTCTGTAATTCCCAATTTCTTTTTC
>JBGSVC010000104.1:0-3811 GCA_041753175.1 Planctomycetaceae bacterium | reverse complement strand
TTATGTCTGAAGTACCCGTTCATCACACCACCGTAAAATCGGTACGCCATCACTTTCATCTGGTGAGTGTGCTCACGTTGTGTAGTCGCGTTCTGGGACTGGGGCGTGATATCGGGATGGCAATTCTCTTCGGCAATGGTGTCGTGCTTGATTGTTTCACGGTGGCGTTTCGGCTGCCAAATCTGGCGAGAAATATTTTCGGCGAAGGTGCCTTAACGACGGCGTTTCTTCCCGTCTATCTGAGGCAGGCGGCCAAAGACGATCAACTGTCGGCTGACCATCTGGCGTGTGTCTTTTGGATGGCATTAGCAATGTTTTTAGGGCTGTTGGTGCTGGTCGCGGAGGCTTTGTTCTGGGGACTATTGTGGTTTGAGAGTTTGGGCCCAGAGTTCGAATTGCTCCTGACGTTGAATGCGATCATGTTTCCTTACATCTGGTTGATTTGTCTGGCGGCACAAGTCAACGCCGTGCTCAATGCCAAAGAACGTTTTGCCTGGCCGGCGATCATGCCGTGGGTCATGAATATCGCCTGGTTGGTCGGCCTGGCGGTCGCGTGGACATGGTTTAAGAGTGAACACGTGCAGGTCAATGTCATTGGATGGTCGATTGTTGTCGGCGGAGTTTTTCAGTTGATGGGAAGTCTGTTGGTGTTGAGTCGCTGGCAATTTTCATTTGGCTTCAAAGGTGTGGGGCATGTCCAGAAAATCAAGGAACTCGTCTGGTCGATGCTGCCGATCGTGCTGAGTCTTTCTGTTACTCAACTCAACTCATTGCTGGACAGCATTTTGGCCTGGAGTTTTGCTTACATCCATGAGCCTGAAAAGCTCGAGGGGGCCTTGTTGGTTGGAGAGTGGTGGCCCGTCATTGAAGAAGGGGCTGCCTCGGCTTTGTATATTGGCCAGCGTTTGTATCAATTTCCGTTAGGGATTTTCGGTGTCGCACTTGGGACAGTTTTATATCCCCGATTGACAAAGCTGTCTCTCGAAGGGGATCGAGGTCGTTTTGCACTGGAGTTGACGGATGGTATTCGTCTGATTCTCTTGGTGGGGATTCCAGCCAGTGTCGGGTTATGCCTGTTGGCTCAGCCAATGACCACTCTCCTGTTTTACCATGGGGCCTTTGATTGGCAGGATGTGACTCAGACCTCACAGATGATTATCGGATATGGGGTCGGAACATGGGCCTACATGCTCTTGCTGATTTTGAATCGTGGGTTCTATGCCATCGATGATCGATGGACGCCATTGCGGATTGGGATGTGGTGTGTGGGCATTAATGCTGTTTTGAACCTGATCTTGATTGTGCCCTGTGGCGCGATGGGCTTGGCTTTGTCGACCGCCTTGGCTGCTGTCGTGCAGTGTCTATGGGTTTTTGGGAGGCTCTCGCAGCGTATTGGAAGTCTGGATCTGCTATCAATAGGTCGGCTAAGCGGGGTGGCGATTGTGGGGAGCATAGTCATGGTCGTGGCGACATGGTTTGTTGGCCAGATGTTACCGCTGAACCCTGAGCAGACAGCCCAGCAGTTAGGACGAATGATTCTGATCTTCATCGTCTGCATCACAGTTTATGGTGCGAACGCCTGGGTTTGGGGAGTCCGGGAGTTGAGAGTCGGACTGCGGGCAAAATAAAAAATGGACTGTCAAAAATGACAAATTCGGAAACCAGCGTCTCTGATTTCAAAGTTGATGTGAACCCACATGGCTGTCAGGATGGCAGCTTTTTAGAATGAGGTTAAAACTGGCCAATTGACGTAAGTCTATAAATAATATTGGTCTGTGGAATATCACGTGGAATGGCGCACCAATTGCATTCCTAGAAATACTGCCAAGATTCTCTGCACCAGTGGCAGGCAATCAGAACTAAGTTCTTGTGACATTAAGATTCAATGGCAACATGACGATCGTTTCCTCTTGAAAAAAACAGGCGTGTTTTTTTGAACTGAAGGATCGGTCGGTGTCACAGGTGTCTGTTGCAGTAATCTTAAATTCCAGGCAGTTCATGGAACAGTTGAATCAGTCCAATGGCTGAGTCGACATAAAAGTCAGTAAGTTTCAGCAGGTCATCGATTCGATTGAGAGATCGACGATGTCCATACAATCTGGATTTTATTGCAGATGATTTTTCGTCAGTGGCCCCCAATGCTGTTTGCAGTGATGGGGAAGTGAGTCTTTCAACTTTTAGAGTTTCTGTATTTGCAACATATTGAGGAGTGACCGTGGCTAAACTGTTAACCTTTGACGAAGATGCCCGTAAGCAGTTGTTAGAGGGGATCTCAAAACTGGCCAAAGCTGTCAGTAGCACCCTGGGCCCACGTGGCCGAAATGCTGTTTTGGACAAAGGCTGGGGATCACCCAAAGTGACCAAAGATGGTGTCACTGTCGCAGAAGATATTGATCTGGAAGACAAATTTGAAAACTGCGGTGTGCAGTTGGTCAAAGAAGTTGCCTCGAAAACTGGGGATGTTGCGGGCGATGGAACGACAACCGCGACTGTCTTGGCCGAAGCGATCTACCGCAGTGGTTTGAAATATATCGCTGCAGGTGCCGATGCGATGTCACTCTCGCGTGGCGTCAATAAAGCTGTCGCTGCCGTCGTCGAGCATTTGCATGGTATGGCCAAAAACGTCAAGGCGTCTGATCGACAAGCGATTAAAACAGTCGCGACAATCGCCGGGAATAATGATGAAGAGATCGGCGATATCCTCGCTGATGCGTTGCTCAAGGTTGGCAAAGATGGTGTGATCACCATCGA
Organism: Planctomycetaceae bacterium; assembly: GCA_041753175.1. Lineage (GTDB taxonomy): Bacteria > Planctomycetota > Planctomycetia > Planctomycetales > Planctomycetaceae > SXPC01. The sequence continues at coordinate 1,060 of JBGSVC010000104.1, read as the reverse complement.
AGAAGGTCGGGGCGTCCAGACAGAAGTCGAACTCGTCGAAGGGATGCAGTTTGATCGCGGGTTTTTGTCTCCTCATTTCGTCAATAATGAAGATGACCAGGAATGCGTCTTTGAGAACTGTAAAATTCTGATTTTCGAAGAGAAGATCAGCAATGTCAAATCGTTGGTGCCGCTCCTCGAGAAGGTCTCCAAATCTGGTATTTCCCTGCTTATTATTGCAGAAGACGTCGAAGGCGAAGCGTTGGCAACCTTGGTTGTCAATAAAATGCGAGGGATTATCAAAGTCTGTGCCGTCAAAGCTCCCGGCTATGGTGATCGTCGCAAAGCGATGTTGGAAGATATCGGAATTCTGACCAAAGCCACACCTTTGTTCAAAGATCTCGGCGTCAAACTGGAAAATGTCGAGCTTTCAGATCTGGGAACAGCGAAGAAAGTTATTATTTCTTCGGGCAACACGACGATCGTCGAAGGGGCTGGCACGAAGAACGAGATCAATGGACGAGCTGAATTGATTCGTCGCCAGATCGAACAAACCGACAGCGACTACGATCGTGAGAAATTGCAGGAACGTCTGGCCAAACTGGCGGGCGGGGTTGCTCAAATTCGCGTCGGTGCTCCCACCGAAACGGCTATCGAAGGCATTCAGGTATATGCCCCGGCTCCGGCAGAAAGCGCCTCCAAGCCGGAAGTGGTGGAATTTAAATGCCCCCAGTGCGGCGGGGTCACGGCATACAGCGCCCAGGATGGCGGTCTGACTTGCACCTACTGCGCATACTACGAGCCGCCGGAGAAAGCCCCGGTGGGCAAAGGTGCCCAAGAATTTGAGTTCACCGTCGAGACGATGGACCGCGCTGCCCATGGCTGGGGTGAAGCCCGCAAAGAGCTGGAATGCCAGAGCTGCGGGTCTATCGCCAGCCTGCCCCTCGACTCGCTGACCCACACCTGCGCCTTTTGCGGCTCCAACCAGGTCATCCAGCGCCAGGCTTCGCAGGATATCCTCCGTCCCTGGTTCTTGATCCCGTTTAAAGTCGATCCCGCTGCCTGCCACAAGCTCACCCGG
>JBGSVC010000103.1:0-1870 GCA_041753175.1 Planctomycetaceae bacterium | reverse complement strand
GCCTGGGCGATAAGAAAACCTTGCTGCCCGATCCCAAAGCCACGCTGGAGGCGACGGAAAAACTGGTGAAAGAAGGGTTCCAGGTATTGGTTTACACGACTGATGATCCGATCACGGCCAAGCGGCTGAAAGATCTGGGAGCGACAGCAGTCATGCCTGCGGGGAGTCCAATTGGTTCGGGGCAGGGGATTTTGAACCCCAACAATATCCGTATCTGCCTGGAATATTTGAAAGAAAATGATCCCGACTATCCGGTGATTGTTGATGCCGGCGTCGGTTCTGCCAGCGACACCGCCGTCGCGATGGAACTGGGGTGTGATGGGGTCTTGCTCAATACTGCGATCGCTTCCGCTCAACACCCGCGCCTGATGGCATTGGCGATGCGGGATGCGTGTCTGGCGGGGCGACGTTCGTATCTGGCAGGGCGCATTCCTAAAAAGCTCTATGCGACCGCCAGCAGTCCGGAGCAGGGGACGATTACCGGTTCGTGAGAGTGTGCTCTCGTCAGGTCGATTCTGCTTACGATTTTAACAAGGTGACAAATAACCCCTTGGCCAGATGCATGCGGTTTTCAGCCTGCATGAAGACCTCCTGGGCATGCGATTCCATGACATCATCGGTCACTTCCAATCCACGTTTTGCGGGCAGGCAGTGGAGGAACTTGACATGTGTTGGAGCTTTTTCAAGCAGTTTTGAATTGATCTGAAATGGGGCAAAGACTTTTTGGCGTGTGTCGCTTTCTTCTTCCTGCCCCATGCTGGCCCAGACATCCGTATAAATGGCGTCTGCTGTTTTGACAGCTTTGACGGGATCGGATTCCACGGTCAAGCTTGCTTTGGGAAACTTTTTGGTGAGCGTTTCAAAAGTTCCGGCAGGCAGTGCATAGCCTTCGGGATGGGCAATGACAAAATTGACTTCCAGCATGGCACAGATTGTCGCCAGCGAGACCGCGACATTGTTGCCATCGCCGATGTAGGCAAGGGTTTTGCCCGTGACATCACCCAGGAGTTCCTGCATCGTCAGCAGATCTGTCAACGCCTGACAGGGGTGACGCTCATCGGAGAGAGCATTAACGACTGGACAATGCGCAAAGGATGCAAACTCTTCGATCATCGTCTGGGAAAAGGTCCGCAAGGTGATGATATCTGCCATCCGCGTGACGACGCGCGCGACATCGGCGAGCGACTCTCGACCATTCAGGCCGGCGTCTTTCTCGGTCATGAACATGCCGCTTCCCCCGAGTTGGATCATGGCGGCTTCGAAGCTGACGCGGGTCCGCAGTGAGGGCTTTTCAAAAATCTGGACTAAAACACGTCCGCCCAACACGGGTTGACGAATTCCAGCCTGAGTGTCTTGTTTGAGTTTGCCTGTCAACTCCAGGAGTTCACGAACTTGATCAGGAGTCCAATCCAATAATGACGTCAGATGTTTCATGCAATGGCTCGCGCGAACTCTCCTGATGAGGGCGCCAATCAGAATGGTCCGCAAAATGGTGTCTGTAAACGAAAAAAGACGGGGACAGCCCCGTCATTTGATTTCCCGAATGTACCGGTAAAGACCGGCTCGCGAAACCAAAGAGACATTTTAACAACAACCGATGGGTTTACAGCAACCCCAGACCAAGAATTGATGAAGATGCTGGAAATAATTGCAATCGTTCGAATAACGTCGTCACCAAAAGCTATCGGGAGGAGATGGCTATAAGGTGTTTTTGTTTATGGCCTTATGTTGTTTTATTCAAGCTGTAGGCCGGCTAGGTCACCTGTTACCTGACGATGCTTTTTAGGAAAGTCAGTCAAATTTGTTGAGGTGAAATCTTATCTTGAAAGACCTGGAAAAAATTCAGACCGCTTCGGACAATTCGCGAATG
>JBGSVC010000102.1:0-1581 GCA_041753175.1 Planctomycetaceae bacterium | reverse complement strand
ACTGCTCATGACGACTCTTCGAACTCAAATTAGGAAAATCAAAGCTCGTCTGGGATTTGGGAGCATCCTGTGTCGTCTCCTGAGAAGAAGCGTTCCTTGAACGCTGTCCATGCAGAGTCATCTCGAATTGGTCAGGAATTTGTGTTGTGTGCTGGCTTGACGGGGTCTGTGATAACGGGGAATGAGATGGCGCAGATTTAGTCTGTTGAGTCGAAATCTGAATTGGGTGAGTGGGTTGTGACGTGCCTGATGGTTGAACAGCCACGACAGGCTCATCATCAAATAACGACATGAGGCCCTCTTGGGCATGCGCATTTGCTTCATTTTTAACAGGCTTGGGGGCAGTCTGGGTTTGGGAATTGTCACCATGATGCGGCGTTGGCAAGGTCGTCGATGTCGATACTTTCGTGCTGGTCTGTGGAGCAGAGAAATTCATTAAAAAAGGATCAGGAGCCGCCGGATTCGCTGGGGTTTTCGACTCGGAAGCACTGTGCTGATGAGGTGACTGTGATGGCAACTGTGATTGCGCAACTGGAATCGTCGCAAGCGGCTTGGGCTGAGTGTTGTGGGGCAGGGGAGTTTGTGTTTTCGTAGGAACGGAATTCGATGGAGCAGTATTCAATGGGGCGGTATTTAACGGGGCGGTAAAACCGTGATCAGGAAAATCGTGATCAGAATGGCCGCCTTTTGGTTTCTCATCTGCCATTGCCAGTTCCAGAGGAGGGGGGAGCTGCTTGTTGGTCAATTTTTGCGCTGTCTGGAGAGTGGGCTTGTCTTCAGACACTGCCTTTGAGACAGGAAGCGATTGCAAAGGAGCCAAGGTTGGATCGTTAATCTTTTGCTCAAGTGTTTCTTTCTGACCGGCCAGTTCACGATTGTGCTGTACGCGCTTGAAAATCAAAACGCCAAAGACACCGATCAAACAGGCGACCATGATCATCGCCAGCCCCATCTCTTGAAGACGGCCGGATCGATCCCTGACTTTCTTGACTTCCCCGGTCAGCATTGTAAATATTTCCCACAGGCTCAGATATTGAGGACAAACGAGAGCATCGCACATCATTTTGTGAATCCATTCACGATTGAGGTTCATACAATGCACATCTCAATTTCGCAGAGCGACTCCGCGGATTGAAACGGACTTCTGAGGGACGAGGTTCGATCGGCTTTTTGGTGACAGGTCGCCAGAAGTCGTGATCCTTCAGGCAATTTTTGACCAGCCGATCTTCCAATGAATGAAACGTAATAATCACCACGCGTCCGCCACCCAGAAGGCAGGCAGGCGCCGTTGAGGTCAGTAGCGTTTCGAGGTGGACAAACTCCTGATTCACATAAATCCGCAGACTTTGAAACGTTTGCGTGGCGACATGTGACCCGGCAGAGGCTTGCCCGGCTTTGCGATAGACTGATTCAATAACAGCCGTCAACTCTCGAGCCGTCCTAATCATTTTGAGCGCACGATGCTCAATAATTGCCGAGGCAATCTGCTGGGCGAATCGCTCCTCGCCATACTCTGAAAAAATCTTCGAGAGCAACCCGTGATCAGCCTGACTTAAAACCATATAGGCTGGCTCGCCATCG
>JBGSVC010000101.1:0-6917 GCA_041753175.1 Planctomycetaceae bacterium | reverse complement strand
ATCGAAACCTTTTGTTTCATTCCGGTCGACATCTTTGATCCAAGCACATCTTTGATGTCGTTCATTTGCAGCAGCGAGAATATCTCTCGAAGCCGAGCCTGCAACGGCTCTTCCTCAAGCCCATACAGCCGACCATAATATTCCACGAGCTCCCAGGCAGTCATGCGGTCGTAAATGCCCGTATTGTTCGACATGAACCCAATATGCTGCCGGACTTCCGCCGGATGGGTCATTACATCAAAGCCCGCAACCACGGCACTCCCGTCGGTAGGTTGCAGAACAGTGCTCAAAATACGCAAGCAGGTCGTTTTGCCAGCACCATTCGGGCCCAGCAAACCGTAGATTTCTCCCGGCTTGACCTCAAAGGAAATATGATCCAGTGCATACACCGAACCCCGACGCAGGTCAGGAAAACTCTTCGTCAGGTTCTCAACTTTGATCATGAATAGCAACTGGCACAAGGGGGAGGACAGAGGCCAAGAACGTCGTATGTCATCAACGCTTTGCAATCCCGTCGCTGCAGGATTGCACATACAACACTGACCCATTGTAGTCTATCGCCCGGCATGCGCCTAATCTTGGCCATCTCCCCGCCCGACGACATTTTCTGCCAGAACCATTACTACAAAATAGGCAGACTCACCTTAACCGCCCGATCTGGTTTGCCGCTAGGATCGATCGGAGCGTTGGGATCGTACTGATCGATATACTCGTAAAAGACGTTTCGCTGTCGCGGGATATACCCAGTATCGATAATACATCGACGAATGGTCTCTTCTGTGAGGTGATACACTGTACCTGCCTGAGAAACAACATTCTCCTCGATCATCAGACTTCCCATATCGTTGGCACCAAACATCAACGCCAATTGTCCGATCTTCTCACCCTGAGTGACCCACGACGATTGAATATTCGGAATATTATCCAGATACAATCGAGACACGGCCTGTGTCTTCAAATATTCAAACGCCCCCGCCGGAGGAATCTCAGACATGTCGGTGTTGTCAGGTTGAAACGTCCAGCAGATAAATGCAGTGAACCCGCCGGTTTCGTCTTGAAGTTGTCGCAGTCGTTCCAGGTGCTCAATCCGCTCTTCCAAGGTTTCAACGTGGCCAAACATCATCGTTGCAGACGATTTCCCACCCAGTTGATGCCACACACGATGCACACTCAGCCAATCATCAGTGAGCACTTTCCCGCGCGTGATCGCCTTTCGCACTCGGTCAACGAGTATCTCACCTCCACCCCCCGGCAAGCTTCCCAGGCCAGCGACCTTCAATCGCTCCAGCACTGTCTTGAGCGGGAGTTTGCTGATCTTGGTGAAATGGTGGATCTCGGGCGGGCTGAATCCATGCACGTTCACCTCTGGAAACTCAGTTTTGATTCCCCGCAGCATCTCTTCATACCATTCCAAACTCAGCTTCGGATGCAAGCCCCCTTGCAGGAGGATCTGGTCGCCGCCCAGTTCCACAGTCTCGCGGATTTTTTCATGCAACTCTTCTCGCGTTAACACATACACGTCTGCATGATCAGGCTTGCGATAAAACGCACAAAAATCACACACCGCCGTACAGGCGTTGGTATAGTTGATGTTGCGATCAATATTGTAAGTCCGAAAAGGCTCAGGGTGCAGACGACACGTCACGTCAAAGGCTGCTTTGCCAATCGACGTCAGGTCATAAGATTGTAACAACGCAAGCCCTTCCTCAGGACTGAGACGCTGGCCATCAACGGACTTCTGCAACACTGAAGCGATGGCTGGGGGAGTAGCTGTGATCATCTCGATAGGCTTCCAGATTCCGGACTAATTCACTGTAAAGTTCTAAACCATGAAGCTCGGCTGAGCCGAGTCGATAATGCAAATGCTGTCCTAAATACGTTTTGACGTGTTCTGTTCCCAGTTTCAAGGCGACCGACTCACGAACAGAAATTTCTTCAATCTTACTGACACCGTCGTCGCGTACCTGGCTTAACAGGTCTGAGAGGACTTCATCATCATGCCCCATGACCGATGCTCGTCCCACCCACATGGCAAACACAAACGGCAAGCCAGTCCACTCAAACCATTCTTCTCCCAGATCCCAGACGTCATGAAACGTCTCTTCTGGCTCAAACATCGCCCGATCACCAATCATTAACACGGCATCTGCTTTGACGTCACCGGTCGATTGCGACATCAAAAACGGCACCCGTTGAGGCAACACTCCACACCGTTCAAACAGCATCACCTGCGCTAACATGGCACTCGTTCGAGAACCCTCATCCAGGGCCAACGTGCGGATCTCTCCAAATGGAACGCGTGTATACAGCTTCACCGACAGCACAGGACCACGGGCCGCCACACACGCATCCGACAGAATCACATAATCATGCCCACGCAAATATTCTACAGAAGGGATCAATGCAGCGTCGAATCGACCCTGTGCTAAATGATCCGCCAGACGACTCGGATAATCCAGAACCAAATGATTATCCGGCAGTCGTTCTGCCAAACCTTCAATCAGAGGTTTGGAGTTCAAATAGCTGACCGCACCGATTCTCATCGTTGTCAATTGGGAGGCCATCCTCTTCAAATGTCTGCGATCTGTTGAGATCATGTATTTTGCTTCCCGTGTCCGAATAACCAGCGGCCATTATAGGATGACCGAAAGGAATAACAAGTTGAAATCAAACGCACATCACCAGCCACATCGATCACTTTCGACTGGCATTTGCCGTTGATGACCACACTGTTGTCTGTTAAATAAACCGCAGTTGATTCACACCCCTAACCCATTCCCGCTATCCTGTAAAATCTTTTCCTCAGACTTGTCAGCTTTTATGGAAACCTGTCATCATCACTCTCCGTTTACCCCAGTCATAAACCAGTCAACTTAAACCAGTCGAATCGTCCCATCGCCAGACAGCCCGTCGATGTCTTACAGACGACTAGAAAGTAATCCACATCATGAAGATCGCTCTTGTCGGAATGGGGACCGTCGGCTCAGGTGTCGCCAAAATTCTCATCGATCATCAGGATCGCATCTCCGCCCGTACCGGAACTGACGTCCAGATTTCCCAGGTCGTTGTTCGCGACTTGAAGAAATCCCGCGATATCAACCTCCCTTCCTCCCTGATTTCCGATCAACTCTCCGTCCTCAACGACCCCCGCATCGATACCGTTGTTGAACTCATCGGTGGAACCACCATCGCCAAAGACGTCGTCCTCAACGCGCTGAAAAATGGCAAGGATGTTGTGACGGCAAACAAGGCCCTTTTGTGTGAACACGGCGATGAAGTCTTTCAAACCGCGCGTCAACTCGGAAGAACGGTCTGTTTCGAAGCCGCTGTCGCCGGAGGAGTTCCCATCATTGAAGCCGTCGGCCAATCACTCGCCGCAAACCAGATCACCTCCGTCGAAGGCATCCTCAACGGAACCTGTAACTTCATCCTCACAGAAATGTTCACCGCCGGCAGAACCTACGACGAAACCGTCAAACTCGCCCAGGCAAAAGGCTATGCCGAAGCTGATCCTTCCATGGATGTCGAAGGGACCGACGCTGCTCAAAAACTCACGATCCTTGTCCGGCTGGCCTGCGGTATCCGCGCCACCACCTCCGACTTCCTCGTCAAAGGCATCAGCAAGCTCAAGCTCATCGATCTCCAGCACGCCGATCGTCTGGGATACCGCATCAAGCTGCTGTGTACCGCTAAACTCGTCGGTCACCAACTCGAAATGCACGTCCAGCCGACATTTATTCGTCGTGAACAACCACTCGCCGATGTCAGCGACGCCTACAATATGATCGAACTGGAAGGCGATGCTGTTGGCAAAACCTGGTTTTCAGGCATGGGGGCAGGCCAAATGCCCACCGCCTCCGCAGTCATCTCAGACATCATCAGCCTTGCTGTCGGAAGAGCACAACTCACCTTCCCACGCCTGACGCTCCTCGAGGATAACAAACTCCTGACGATCATGCCGTCTGCAAAAATCGAACGCCGCTACTATCTTCGCTTCCAGGCGTTGGATCGACCCGGCACACTCGCTGAAATCGCCCGAATCCTCGGTAAACACAACATTTCCATAGCCACATGTATTCAGGACAACTCGTTGCTAACCGGGTCATTGAAATCAGATCAGCCCCACTATGTCCCGATGATCATCACGACTCACACCGCCACCGAAGGCCAGATGCTCTCCGCCGATGACGACCTCCACAAGCTCGACTGCCTCGACCCACCCCACGTCCGTCTCCCCATTCGGGATTGACGATGCTCCCTGGATCAGATGATGATGTCTAATTTTAATTGTTAAGCCATTATGCTCGTTCGATTGACTGCATCAACGAGCTGGAATGATCCATCTCAGCGGTTCTGATTTTTTACAACCATATTAAGGCAACAACAATCGGGGCTAACGTACATGGACGCACCACATAATGACATTGACCACGCCTTCGAAGCCATGGAAGCTGCTCGCGACAAAGTCGTCGCCAAAGCCATCCGCGAAAACTACAGCCTTGTCTTTTGGATCGACAATCAGGTCAAACATCTCTCCGCACCCGAACTCGCCGTCAAATTTCCGCAGATCTCCGATCAGATTTTCCGCACTCAATGGGAAATCTACCGACAAACCCAAATCCTCAAACGCTCGAAATCAACACCATGATCCGCTAACATCGTCCAAATTCTCTTCTTAAAGGACGATCCCATGCAACACAAACAAGCCATCATCGACCTCTACCTCAAACGCGCTCTGCTCCGCGGCGACTTCACCCTCGCCTCCGGTAAGAAATCAACCTTCTTCCTCGATAGCAAACAGGTCACGCTCCACGCTCAAGGCCTCGCACTCATCTCGCAAGCCCTCCTTGATGCCGTCTCAGATCTCGAGTATGACGCCGTCGGTGGACTCACTCTCGGAGCCGACCCGATCGTCAGCGGCATGGTCACGCTCGCTGCGACATCAAAACCCGACCTGCTCGGCTTCCTGGTTCGCAAAGAAACCAAAGACCACGGCACTCAGAAATTCGTTGAAGGACCTGTCAAGCCAGGCCAAAAAGTCATCATCGTCGAAGATGTCGTCACCACCGGTGGTAGTGCCCTCAAAGCGGTCGACCGCATCATCGACTTCGGCTGCGAAGTGGTCTGTGTTCTTGGTATCTGCGACCGACTCGAAGGGGGAGCAGCTGCCTTCGCAGATCGAAAACTCCCCTATCGCTCGTTGATTACCATTGAAGATTTGGGCATCACTCCCAACCCGTAATCACCTGACCAAATATTGTAACAATAAAGCCTCTGTCGATCATCTTCGGAAACGACCCGTCAATACGTCGCCTACTCAAAAAATGAGACAATGCCAGCCAGCAAATAAGCGATACCAATCGATACCGGAACCAGGATCACAAGGATATTAAACATGACTCCTGATAATCCACTGACAAGCAAATTTCCCGATGAAACTGGTTCATTGAATTTCTGAGAAATCCGGATCGAGGTGATCGGTACATCAACCTGCTCCTCGTCCGGAAAATAAGATTCAATCAAAAACGATCGGATCCGGTTGAATTCATATTCGCCGCAATCAATAACCAGCTCCCCGGATTCCTCCAGGTAGTCGATATCAGTCTCTTCAGGAAGTGGCTCAACAGACATAAGTTGTACTTGGCAGAAGTTGGACTCAGGCATGGCTCGCCACGCCCAGATGATGGAATGTAACTCAAGATCCTTCGTAAGTATTGCAAACCATCCTGGTTTTTGCAGTCAAACCACTGCAAATGAACAAACGGATTGTTCCTTTAATCACATCATCTTGATCTGGAATTTCAATATGAATCTAACGACATGTCAGACTTTTCACAAAGAGATTCTAGAGGATCAGAAATTTGATCTTTGAGAAAATGAGAGTATTCGCTCGAATCAATACAATCACTATTATTGTAATTCTCAGATCAAGGCATAAACAAGCAATATTTTAGGAATGGACAAACTTTCCATCATCCTCGCCTAAACCTCAAACGCCCACCTCAACCGTTTTCTTCGTCTTCGAGGAGTTCTAAAACCCCCTGCATGTCGTCGGGAATCGGTGCTTCAAAACGCATTCGTTCCGCCGTCACAGGATGGTCAAACTCGAGCACATGAGCATGCAATGCCTGTCTTTTGATCATCAGCGGATCATTGGCAGGATCGGGCTGGCCACCCAGCAAATCACTACGATGCATGACAGGCTTCATCCCATATTGCACATCAGAGAGAATCGGATGCCCCAAATATTGCATGTGCACGCGTAGCTGGTGAGTCCGTCCGGTATGGGGATACAACCGAATCCACGTCCACTTTCGATAACGCTTCTCGACTTCATAATAAGTCACCGCTTCGCGCGCCTCCGGTTCAGGAGCACACACGATCATCAACTCGCGAAAACCAGGATTCGTCTTCATATGTGTTTCGATGTAGTCGGTGTCAAAGTTGACAACCCCCTTGACGATCGCCCGATATTCCTTCTTGACCGTCCGCTCTTCAAACTGACCGCTGAGCAAACTGTGTATCTGGTTGTTCTTGGCAACCACCAGCAACCCTGTCGTGTCCCGGTCCAGGCGGTGAACAATCCCCGGACGATGCGCCCCCCCTGCATCGCTCAATTCATTGAAGTGATACTGCAGCGCATTGGCCAGGGTCCCGGAGTAATTGCCACGACCCGGATGGACGATCAAACCAGCCTGCTTGTTGATCACGACAATAACGTCATCTTCATAGATAACGTCAAGAGGGATCGGCTCAGCACGAATTTCCTGGTCCACCTTCTCCGGCAAACTCCCCGTAACACGATCATTGACGCGCAGCCGGCGCCCCGAACGCCCCCCCAAACCATTGATTAAAATCCCCCCCGAATCGATCCCTTTTTGCAACAGTGATCGGGAAAAATTGGGATACAGCCTTGA
>JBGSVC010000100.1:0-9808 GCA_041753175.1 Planctomycetaceae bacterium | reverse complement strand
AATGGCATCAGCATTTCGGCATGCTTCCAGTGTGACATCAGGCAGAGCAACGCCCGTGTTGTCGATGGCAATCCCCCCGATATCATGGGAGGCAAAAGAAAACTGATGTGAATATTTTTGGGCAATCGCTTTGAGGACACGTTCAGCCTGAGCCGTGACTTCTGGTCCAATACCATCACCTGGGAGCAAGACAATCGATGCATTCATGATGAAAATCCGCACAAAATCTGAGCGCATGATTATGAAAACTGCGCGTGAACAAGGTGTTTTTAGCAGCTCAATGTAGTCAGATCCTGAAACTTTTGCCAGTCAGACGACCGCTAATCAGGCCAAGGTCAATCACACTTGGGCCCGTTATTTTTGAAACCATCAGGCGTCACGTGGTCGTCACTTTCGTCACATTTTACCTGTCAGGATCAAGTTTCCCGTGTTCGTCATCAGGCAGAACATGATCATCTTGACCAGCCCGTTTTTCAGGTGCGATAACTACTCCCGTTATAAGTAACGAGACAGCAGCAGGCATGAGCCATTCGGGTTGCAAATTGGTGATTTGACAGCCACGCATCGCCGATGAAAACAGTGCCGTCAACGCATGACCGCGTTTTCTCTCGACGATCGCTCAGGATGGCTCAAATCTTCAGAAGTGGTGTACTTCTGGATGGATTCATTGCTCATCGCTGTTCGGAGTTCTCGTCAGTGAATTGAATGGGCGGATTCAAACTGGCCCGAATGCCGTCAAATAAAATTCGAACCACCTATCAGCGTGACAAGGATCGATCGATGCTTCGCTCAGGATTTTTTGCCGCCGGAATTTTCGTTGCTCTGTGGGGCATGTCATTCCTTATGGTTGATGAAATCATCCTGAATGTTCAGGAAACAGATGAAGAACTCCAGGGCGCCAATTTTCGTGGGCTGTTTTCGACGTTGAATGAAGACAATAAACGTGTCATTAATCCTCCTGACTGGGCTGCTTTTAGTTTAATGTCGATTGGCTCAGTCACGATGCTGTATGCTGTCGCGCTGCCCAAAAAAGGTCACTGATCTCATCGTGACTGATTCTATTGACACAACTGCCGCCAAAATGCATTTGATCTTTTGGTCCACTGACAGGCTTGTGCCAGGAATTTGGAATTGAGACAATCGCTTTCGCGCTTTAAGCAGTTCTGTACCCGAGAAAGTTGATTCATGCAGACAGTCACTGTCATCGATTCTCACACCGAAGGTGAACCGACGCGTGTCGTCACCTCTGGCGGTCCATCCCTGGGACAAAGACCGCTGGCAGAAAAAAAACGCCTGCTATCTGAGCAACATGACTGGCTCCGCTCAGCAGTCATTTTGGAACCACGCGGCAATGATGTGTTGGTGGGAGCTTTGCTCTGCCCTCCAGATCATCCCGAAAGCGTCGCTGGCATTATCTTTTTCAACAACGTCGGCTACCTCCACATGTGTGGCCACGGCATGATCGGGGTTGTCAAAACGCTTGAGTTTCTAGGGAAAATCGGTCCCGGAGTGCATCAGATCGATTCGACCGTTGGCCGCATTTCCGCAGAACTTCATCAAGACGGCAGTGTCAGTATCCAGAATGTTGCCAGTTATTGCTGGCAAAAAGACGTCAACGTTGATGTTCCCGGATTTGGAGTGATTCTCGGCGATATCTCTTGGGGAGGAAACTGGTTTTTTCTGGTGCAAAACTCGCCTCTTGAAGTCATCCCCCAGAATATCCCACAACTGACACTCTTCACAACTGCGATCAGAAAGGCACTTCTTGCCCAACAAATCACTGGCGATAACGGGATGGAGATCGATCATATCGAAGTCTTCGGACCAGCCTTATTTCCAGGCAACGACAGTCGAAATTTTGTTCTCTGTCCGGGGATGGCATACGATCGCAGTCCTTGTGGAACGGGCACGAGTGCCAAACTGGCGACACTCGCCAAACACGGTAAATTGAAACCTGGTCAGGAATGGATGCAGGAAAGCATCATCGGTGGCCTTTTCCGTGGCAGTTATCACATACAGGATGATCTGCTCATACCACGGATCACCGGCAGAGCATTCATCACCGCTCAAGCCAGCCTGATTCTTGATCCTGACGATCCCTTCAAATATGGCATTCCCGGGATTACACCTTAGATCGATCAGAGAAATGTCATGATGCTAATGGCAATTGATTGAGCAACTCGGCTGTCTTCGTGCCCAAGGCTGTCAGTTCAAAACGACGCGACGTTTCGCCGGTGGCCGTGATGACAATGTGCAGGCGATCCTCAGGAAGAAATTCGGAAACTTTTTCACCCCATTCCAGCAAACAGATGTTTTGGCTGGCGAGAATCTCTTCGGCTCCCAGCTCACAAAATTCATCATCATCCTTGATGCGATAAGCATCAAAGTGATAAACCGTAATCGACTGATGAGTGCCATCTTGCTGGGTCAATTGAGCAGGATATTCTTGAATGATGACAAACGTCGGGCTGTTGACGAGCAGGGGATCGACGTTTAACTGCTTACAAAACCCCTGCACCCAATTGGTTTTTCCCGCTCCCAGTTGCCCCGATAAACAGACCGTCAGTCCTGGAAAAGCCAGAGACGCAATCTGGGCCGACAGTTTCACAGTTGCTGTCTGATCTGCGCAGAAAAACACTTTTGAAATCAAGACCAATTCCTCATTTTTAATCCGTAGAATTCCACCTGAAACACTACATCTAGTATCCAAGACCCGACTTTAATCTATTTTGCTCAAAATATTTGAAAAGCTTGACCTGACCATTCTGCTTGGTAATATCTACCAACGCTCACAAAAGTGAGGCTTGAGGGTCACACAAATTCAGTTTTTGTTTGTGTTACTCCTCAATATTAGCAGAAAGGATTCTGCGGTGAATGATCAGTCATGGAACGACGGACGGGTGCAATTCTTTTTCATTGCATTCTTGCCAATCATCTTTGCTGCTGACAACGCTCTCAGAATCTTCGCTGCAGGTTTTTGTAATCAATCCGGGCTGAATTTTACCACCCGAATTTCAAAAAATGCCTCATTTTCGTCATGTCCTTCGTAGTCATTTTCTTTCAACTTTTCTCGATTTCTAACATTCACGCTTACTAAATCTTGTTTTCAGATTAACCAAGGGAAGGGTTAGCTATGAAACCAGTCGTGATGATGAACTCCGATTTTCGTCCTGAACGCAAAGACGGAGGAGCCCTGAATTGGCTCAACGCCGGTTACTATGAATCAATCCTCACCGCTGGCGGAGTCCCTGTTTTCCTGCCTCAACTTGCCAATGACGACGACTTGAGACAACTCCTGCGCATGGCAGACGGCTTATTGATGATTGGTTGCAAACTCGATTTGGACCCCATCCGCATGGGACTCGATCCTCATCCGGCAGCTCGACCGATGCCTTCACGACGCGAAGATTTTGACCGACGACTGGCCAAACTGGCTTACGAACTCAAAATTCCTACGATGTGTATCGGCGTAGGGATGCAAACGATGAACGTCGTCTGCGGCGGAACTCTCTATCAACATGTGCTCGAAGAAGTCCCCAAAGCTCTTCATCACCGCGATGTCGTGGAATCAAACCTGCGACACATTATTGATATCGTGCCCGGCACACGACTGGATCAAATTTATGGACCTGGTGAAATCCGTGTCAACAGCGATCACCATATGGCCGTCGAACACCTGGCCCCTTGTTTCCGCGTCTGTGCAACGACGCCCGACGGTGTCATCGAAGCCTACGAATCGATCGACGAAAACTGGTTTTGTATGGGCGTGCAATGGCATCCTGAAAGCGAAACGGCATCGGCGTTGGATATGCAGGTCATCGAAGCGTTCACCGAAGCCTGTAAAGAATCAGGTGTTCCCAACCTCGTGCCTATGATGAAACGAAAAGCCGCATGATTTGTTGAATTCTTGGATTCCTATTACGGATTTTCAGGCGAGATGTCTCCCTGGAGTAACGGGTGTTTCATGGCGAATGAAACGCCCGTTCTCTTTTTTGGGAATCCGGTTTTCAAAGCTGTGTTGATGGATTTTTCTCTTATATCTGCTTTAATTATGTCTCATTTTTGGCAACGCCTGTTGAGATAGTTGTCCTCCCTATTCCATGCTCTCAAGAGCGGAAAGCAGACTCACCCGTGACATCGTCTTTGATAACATCGCCTGGTTCCATCATTGTGCAAAAGTTTGGAGGCACGAGCGTCGCGACGGCAGAAAAGATTCTGAAAGCCGCTCAAAGAGCAGTGGCAGCCAAAGAGCAGGGACATCAGGTGGTGATGGTGGTCTCGGCCCGCGGCAAAAAAACAGATGAATTAATCACGCTGGCCAATGAAATCAGCGACTCAAACAGTGCCCGCGAAATGGATGTCCTGCTTTCAACCGGCGAACAGGAAACGATCGCATTGATGGCTATGGCGATTCATTCTCTCAAACACAAAGCCATTTCGCTGACAGGGATGCAGATGGGAATGCAGACAGATTCCTCTCATAGCAAAGCCCGAATTCAGCGCATCGATACCGCTCGATTGCGTCAACTTCTCGCAGAAGGCCATATCATCGTGGCGGCGGGATTCCAGGGGTATGATGAGCACAACGACATCACCACACTCGGTCGTGGGGGCAGCGACACAACCGCAACAGCATTGGCAGCAGCCCTCAATGCACAACTGTGTGAAATCTATACCGATGTCGACGGCATTTATTCCACCGACCCTCGTATCGTCCCGGAAGCTCAAAAACTTGAGTCCATCGCTTACGATGAAATGCTCGAACTGGCCAGTCTGGGTGCCGGTGTGATGCATTCCCGATCGATCGAGTTTGCTAAAAAGTTTCGAGTCCCCTTGTGTGTCAGGTCTTCTCTCAATCAGGAACCAGGGACGCTCATTACCGACGAAACACCCTACGACTCTCCCGTGATCGGTGTCGCGCTCGTTAAAAATGAAGTTCGCGTCACGCTCAGTGATGTTCCTGATAAGCCTGGGGTGATGAGCACCATTTTCACGGAAATGGCGGCACGTCGAATTCCGATCGATCTGGTCGTGCAGGATATCGGTCGAAACGGTCTGGCTGAAATCTCTTTTACCATTCCTCAGGATGAACTTGCCGATACGCTCACTGCAGCGTCCTCTGCCATTCAAAAAGTTGGTGCAGGGCGGATCACTCACGGCACGAATGTTTCGAAAGTTTCTGCCGTCGGGACCGGAATGCAATCGCATGCAGGCGTCGCTGCCCGGATGTTTTCCGAACTTGCCAACCGCGGCTTGAATATCAAAATGATTTCAACCAGTGAAATCAAGATCTCCGTCTTGGTCGATCGCGATGAAAATAAGTCGGCCGTCGAAGCGGTTCATCAACAATTCACGCTCCATGAACTCCCCTCGACAAAGAGAACCACGCGTCTACAAGGAGAGGTTTCGCTGGACGTTCTCAGCCAGGATGAACGCGAACGACAAGTTGTGGAGCGGCTTTCCGGTATGGAAGATATTGTCGTCAGCGATGTTCATATCGATGACGATCAGGCGCGTGTGACGTTGTCAAATATTCCAGACTCGCCTGGAGTCGCGGCTAAAATCTTTACCGCGATCGCCGAGGCGGGCGTTATGGTGGATTTGATTGTGCAAAATGTCAGCCAGGAAAACACCTCCAGTATTTCAGCAACGGTGCTGAAAAAAGACTTGAAAACCTGCCTGGCTGTTGTCGAAAAGCTCAAATCAACCTGGAACTCTCTGGAAATCGTCTCCGACGATCAGATCGTTAAAATTTCGGTCAAAGGGATCGGACTGCGCAGTCACACTGGCGTCGGCGAGAAAATGTTCAAAGCCCTGGCTGAACAAAATGTCAACATTCAAATGGTGGCAACCAGCGAAATTCGAATGAGTGTTGTCATCGGAGATCATCAGGCAGTTGCCGCCTATCAGGCGTTGATGAAGACCTTTGGTTTGCATTAAGAGAGATTTCTCTGCCATAAAATGGGGGATTGTCCAAATTGTTACTTGTTTGCTCACTGCGGCGACGGTAGTGTGGAAAAGCCGGACATCCGTCCATCCACACAGAAGCGGGGGCGCTATTCGCTTCTGACCTCCCGTTTTGCATTCTTAGGGCCAAGTATGTTCGACGTCGTCGAAGAAATTCTCTTTCGATTTTTGCACCGCAGTCTGCCAGAGTTGGCAAGCGCGCTCCTGGGCTTTTTTTTAGGCATCATGGCCGGGATTTGGGTGTTAGCCAAATTTGGAAATGTCTGGGCTGGTACCAAGGAACTGCAACAGTCTCTTGAAAATCAGGGACAGGAAATTGAAGACATTCGGATCCGTGAAAAACGTTTGAACGAAGAACGTTTCAAAGAAATCTCTAATCTCAAAAAGCAACATCGTCTGGTTGAACAAGACCTGACGGATGCCTGTGTGGAACTGCGCGAAGATGCCTTGCAACTACAAAAGCAACTCAAGCAGCAGCGTCAGTCTCTTTCCAGGCAAAAGTCACAAACCAGAGTTCTCACCACAGAATTAGAAGAACTGCGTCTTAAACATAAAGAGACCCTGCAGGATGGCCGCAAACTGCGCACTCAACTGCGTTCGATCTTCGAACACGATGGCAAGGTCTGGAATCGCCCTTTCGACAAACAGGTGCCTCATTTTCGTTCTCACTATGAACGTCGTGCCCGCGTTGTCTCTGTGTTAAACCTCAAGGGTGGCGTTGGGAAAACGACCATATCAGCCAACCTCTCAGCGGCTTTTGCCTCTTATCAACTCAAGACTCTGGCCATCGATCTGGATCATCAGCATTCCCTGACAGACCTGTTGATTACAGAATCCGAACGTGAGCAGTTTAATCTCAATGGCCACCTCATCGAGCGATTTTTGCAAAACGCTGATCAAAACGAGATGCCGCTTTACAATCTGATTTTCCCTGTCGACGAGATGTTGTCGCTCATAGGATGTCAGGAAGAACTGGCAGATATTGAAACCAGATTGATGGCTCAGTGGATGGTCGGACAGACGCAACACGACGTTCGCTTTCTGATGCGTGATGCCATTCACTCGACGTCGATTAGCGATGACTATGACTGGATCGTGATGGACTGCCCTCCGCGACTGACCACAGCCACGATCAATGCGCTGGCAGCTTCCGACTATGTGATCATCCCCACCATCCTTGATCCGACATCATCCAATTCTGTGCCTCGCCTTCTGCGTTGGCTAGGTAAATTTAAAGACGAAATCAGCCTGTGCCCCGACCTGTCGGTGCTTGGAATCATCGCCAATAAAACCCAGCAGATCAGAACGCTTTCCAAAAATGAGAAGGAACGATTCTCCAGGCTCAAAGAACATTCCAAAGATATCTGGAAAGATCCTGTTGAGGTTTTCGAGACCTTCATTCCACACCGCGTTTCGATTGGTCAAGCCGACGCCGGCAAAGTCGCGTTTGAATCTGATGAACAAATTCGTTCCGTCTTTCTTGATTTAGCCGGGGAAATATTGAAAAGAGTCCCACACCATGCAAGTTCAACAGTTGATCAGTTTTCTGTCGTCTCTGAAAGAGCCTATTCGACTTAGTGGCGGGGCCAAAGTGGCCAATGATCTGGCAGATGTCTGCACCAATCTGGAATCATTTCAGGAAATGTCGATTGAGCAGTTTGCAGACTTTTTGTCGATCGCGGCCCATTATCGGCAGACCGGCGAAATTCCCACGACTCCCACAGCCAAAAAGCAGGCTGCTCCCATTAGCGACTCCAAAATTTTGGATGAGCAGAAAGTGGGACAATTTGCCCAGCAACTGACGGAGCTGTATGAGCATGTGATTGAAGAATCGATCTCTTACGGCGATATCGAACAGGCGCTAAAAGCCGCGGACAACTCTCTGAACAAAGACGAACTATTTGCCTTGGCGCAAGAATTAAATATTGAAAAGTCTTTGAAATCTAAAAAAGATGCGATCAAAGCGATCAAAGATCGGTTCTTCGATCGTAAGCAGAATTTTCAGCGCACGGCGTTTTAAGTTCATCGCATCCAGATCCAAAAAAGGAAATCCAAGATGTCAGACGTAACCGTCCAGCTCCGTGAAAATGGCCCAATCCTGATTTCAGGCCCCGTAACTTTCAAAGATAGCCAGGGCAACAGTTTTGATGTGTCGGGCAAAGCCGCGTTTGCGTTATGTCGTTGCACGCAATCAAAAAACAAACCGTTTTGTGATGGCTCCCATAAAGGCTGCGGCTATCTGGCCAACGAACTTGTGCCAGCCAACACATGAGCCAAGCACGTTGAATCTACCAGATCCATCTGATCGTCGACGCTTCATATCAAAAGGCGATTCTCAAAACAAAAAAAGAGCTGGGTGGCGAACCACCCAGCTCTTCAAGTTTCAGGTTTGACTATTCGTCAACGGAGTCTATCGAAGGAGTCAAACTTTTTTTCGGTCGTATCAAGACAGTTCAAGTCAAACTCAAACTAGTTGCAGCAAGCAGGAGCTGCACAAGTTGGGCCGCAAGCTGGAGCACAAGCGTCGCCGCAAGGAGCAGCACAGCAAGCTTCAACTGGAGCACAGCAAGTGGGTTCTGGAGCACAGCAGCTTGGAGCTGGAGCACAGCAAGAAGATTTCTTCTTGAAGCAACCACGGAGTTTGCCGCCCATGCCTTTGAACCAAGATTTGTGTCCGCAGCCTGAAGAGCAGCAGCTTGTGGCTGGAGCACAGCAGGTTGGAGCAACTGGAGCACAGCAAGTTGGAGCTTCTGGTGCACAGCATGTTGGCTCGCAAGCAGGACCACAAGCATCGCCGCAAGGAGCAGCACAGCAAGGATCAGCAGGAGCACAACAGCTTGGTTCTGGAGCACAGCAGTCGCCGCCATGATGACGGAACAAGCCGGCGTTGGCTGAGCTGACAGAGGCAAACATGACAGCAGCAGCAGCGAATTGGAACAATTTCATCTGACCTTCTCCTAACAATCGTAACTGAGGGGGTAAAAACGGGGAGCGTGCATCCATCCGATGCGAACTGCATCGAGGGGTGAACAGAAACACTGCTCTATCCACAACAACAAAACACGATCACATTGCTTAATTCGTCAATTTTGAGAGTTGCCAAATTGTTTTTTTCGGCATCACTCCAATCTTTGAAAAAGGCGTGGTGATGATGACTCTTGTAGGGGTTGTACCGACCAACGTGTTGGCTCAAAAGACGTTTCAATAACGCGACCGTTATTGATCCAGATTCTCGGGCGAAATTCTTGCAACACATCAGGCGTTTTCAAAAAGCAGTTCCCTTGCCCGCGATACGTTCGCAATCCTTTGGCGAACATTTACTTTTAGTCATCCTTGAGTAGCTCAGACATCGTGTCTACAATGAGTTTCGACATACGAGTGCAGGGAACTTCCCGGTTTTTTTTGTTCACCTTACAGCAGCTACGATCCGGGGTGATTGTCTAACAAGATCTCTTTGACTACCCTGAAAACTTTCTGGGACCAGCAGACTTCTCCTGGTTTTCCTATTTTCCGCATCGACAACCTCAACGGAAATGAACCCTGGATTCTGAGGATCTGTTGTTGTCTGAGGATCTCTTGTTGATACAGCCGTTGCACCAGATCTGACACCCACACTCGTCTCCCCCTCACACAAATCACTGCTGATCGGTTTTTATCAGTTTGGAAATACGCATGAATGAATTGGAAATTCGTCAACTCCTGGAAACCGTGGTTGACCCTGCCCTCAATCAAACGCTCAAGCAAGCCAAAATGTTGGAGAGCATTTCGGTCGAGGGTCAAAACCTCACTGTCAACCTGATTCTCCCAACGCCGGCTTATCCTGATCGGAACAATCTCGAAG
>JBGSVC010000099.1:0-7076 GCA_041753175.1 Planctomycetaceae bacterium | reverse complement strand
CCAAAGAGAATGGCGGCCAAGGATGAGAAGATGAGGCCGAGGATGGCGAACTGTGAGGCGACTGGTCGCGACTGATCGATGAACTGTGGCAGAAACGCCAGAAAGAATAATCCCAGTTTGGGATTGATCAGGCTGGCCAGGTAGCCGCGTTTGAGAGCGGTCAAAAAAGTGGTCGTCGTGAGGATGGGATTTTTTGATTGATTTGGGTGGAGGGTGTCTGTCGATGTGGTGATGGAAGTCGAGGAGCGCAGGGAGAGAATTCCGAGGTAGGCCAGATAGATGGCGCCGGCTGATTGTAATATGAGAAAGGCGAAACGATTTGAACTGATCAAGGCTGACAGGCCGACGACGGCGAAGAGTGTGTGAGTGCAGGCTCCTAGTGCACAGCCGACTCCAAACCCCATGCCTGTTCGCCAGCCTTGAGAGAGGCTGTAAGAAATGACTGCCAGCAGATCCGGGCCGGGAGAAAGTGTGCACAGGATCGCTGCTGCCAGGAATGGGATCAGATAGTCAAAGGGAGGCATGTGGATGAAACGTATTCGAGTGAGAAGCGTGTGTGATGCGTTGAGCTGGCTGAAATGCAGAAACGCCGACAATGAGGATAATCATTGTCGGCGTTTCTTGCCACGATGGAGTTTCACTGAGAGTGTATCGAGCTGTGATGTTACTCGACATTCAAAGAGACGTATTTTTGAACCAGTTCTTTGAAGATCCTGCGATCGATGGGTTTGGTCATGTAATCGTCGCAGCCACATTCGAGGCATCGATCGCGGTCGCCGACCATGGCGTGAGCTGTCAGGGCGATGATGGGGTTTTTGAATCCTTGAAGTCGGAGTTGTTTTGCGGCCTGGTATCCATCCATGACTGGCATTTGCATATCCAGGAGGATGAGGTCGTAGTCGTTGTGTCTGAGACGATGGTTTTGAAGTTTTTCGAGGGCGATCTGGCCATTGTCGGCAAGGGAGACTTCAAAATTCATTTTCATCAGCAAGTGCTTGATCAGTCGCTGATTATCAGGACCATCTTCGACCAGGAGGACATGAGGCTCGTCGACTTCCAGCAGGATTTGGTCATCCGGGATCGATTTGGTCAGGGCATCGCCGGTTTCTGCGGGGGAGTTTGTGCGAGGCAGGTATGCCCAGACGACGGAGGAATTCTGATGGATTTCCTGATTCCTGGACTCGACCAGCGGGATGGTCAGATGAAAGGTGCTGCCCTGTCCGGTGGTGCTGGTAACACTGAGAGTCCCTTGCATCAATTCGGCCAAACGTCGAGAGATGGTCAGACCGAGGCCTGTCCCTCCGAAGCGTCTGGTCATAGATGTGTCGGCCTGGGAGAACGGAAGGAAGATATCGTCGAGATGATTTTGAGGGATACCGATGCCGGTATCAATGACATCGAAGCTGAGTCGATGTTGATCGAGCATGCCGACTCTGAGAGTGACGGAACCTTTGGCGGTAAACTTGATGGCGTTTCCTAGAAGGTTGACAAGAATCTGACGCAGTCGAGTGGGGTCGATGTCGATGATTCTGGGGATGGTGAAATCGACATCGAGTTTGAGTTCGATTTTCTTTTCATCGGCGCGGACAGCCAGAAGCTCAATGAGTTCTTTGAGGAAGGGGCGGATTTCGCAGGGGATGTTTTCGAGTTCGAGTCGACCAGATTCGATTTTGGAGAGGTCGAGAATATCATTGATGACTTCGAGGAGGTGCTTGCCGTTTCGCTTGATCGTCTTGATGGCATCGAGGGCGAAATCGGACTGTGCGGTTTCTTCGAGGAGTTCTGTGTAGCCGAGGATGGCCGTCATGGGCGTTCGGATTTCGTGGCTCATGTTGGCGAGGAACTGGCTCTTGGATTGATTGGCCGATTCGGCGCGATCGCGGGCGAGGATGAGTTCTTTTTGCGATTCTTTGAGTTCGGTGATATCTGAGGAGACGACGAGAACGCCGGTGATCTCGCTGTTATCTCCAAAGATCGGGAACTTATCGGTCTTCAACATGATTTTTTTATCATCGGAGTTGAAGTGTTCGAGGATATCGCAGACGGGTTTGCGAGAACGAATGACTTTGAGGTCGTCTTCAAAATATTTGATGGCCTGATCGGGGAAGAGTTCGTTGACGGGTCGGCCTTCAATTTGTTCGACGGTCATGTTGCATGCGTGAGCGGCGGCGCGATTGGCGCGGACGACGTTGTTGCAGGTATCTTTGAACCAGACGAAGGCGGGGATGGTATCGAGGATCAGTCGCATTTCTTCTTTTTGTTGAATGGACTCGCGTTCTCGATTTCGGCGATCGGTGATATCGTTACTGACAACGATGACACCTTGAACTTTTCCGTTGGGGTCCAGATCAGGGATGAATTGAGTAACCATCGACATGATCTTGCCACAGATGTTGATGTCGGTTGATTCGATGGACGTGGATTGTCCTTCGAAGGCGTGGGTGAGGGGTTCGCGGATGCGTTGATACGAGGCATCGCCGATGAGTTCGCGGATGTGTTGACCTTTGAGTTTATCGCGAGAGGCGTTCAAGGCTTTTTCGTAATGGGCGTTGTTGTATTTGTAGCGATGCTCGGGGTCGATATAACTGATGAACATGGGGATGGCATCCGTTATGAGTTTGATCTCCTGTTCGTAGGCGACGATCTGTGTGATGTCTGTGCTGACAGCGAGGATGCCTGTGACGTTGCCCATGAAGTCGAAAACGGGATACTTGTCGGTGCGGGTCCAGAGAGGTTTTTGATCGACGTTGCAGGTGGGCTGGATAATGCCGATGACGGATTTTTTGCTCTCGATGACTTTCAGATCTTCCTGATAGAAGCTGGCGGCATATTCGGGGAAGAGTTCTTCGGCGGTGCTGCCTTCGAGTTCATCGACGGTGAGGCCGTAAAAGTCGCCGGCGGCTTTGTTGACTCTGATGTGTCGGTTGTGAGTGTCTTTGAGCCAGACGCAGGAAGGGATGGTGTCGATGATCAGTCGCATCTCTTCTTTTTGTCGGATGAGTTTTCGTTCGCGTGAGACGGCTTTGGAGATATCTTCGATGATGATATAGAAGCCATCGACGCCGTGTTGGTCGTTGCGGCAGGGGACATAATTGACGCGACAATATTGAATCTGACTGTTGTCGTTGAGGAAGCAGTATTCGGTTTCGACGGTTTCGCCGGCGAGCGCTCTTTGGATGGAGGGAAGCGCGGCGTCGAAGACATCCTGTCCGAGGACATCGACGATTGGCCGGGATTTGAGTTCGTCTTTAGAAAGTCGGTAATAATCGGCGTATTTCTGATTATTCTGTTGGTATCGGAGTTGTCCATCGACGTATGCAATCATGTAGGGCATGGCGTCGATCATTTTGATGAGGTCGAGTTCTGCACTGTCTGTGGATTGAGAGTTGTCTTCGTCGGATGCGCGAGGTGCGAAATCTTCATCGGTGAGGTCAAATTCTTCGGCAAATTCGATGGGCATGGCATCCATGAGCCAAAGGAGTCGGGCAGCGATCCCGGCGAGTGCGATCGTGAGCATGGGTTTGACGAGTGGTAGCCAGGAAGGAGTCTGGAGTAGGTATTCAGTCAGCGTCAGGCTCAATGGGATGAACGCCAGGAGTGTGGATGTCAGTGCGAGTCTTCGAAGAGGCCCTTTGGAGTGACGCAGGTGGGCGTGACTGGCCACTTTCAGACAGTACACAGAGAGAGTGACCAACAGACAGGTGATCATCACATCGGATGAGAGCCAGTCGAAGGTTGTCCACAAGATGAAAGGGGATGTCGCAGTCATGTGACGTTCCAACTCCGTTTTGTGGGGCAAGAGTTTGAATCTTGTCCCATTAAGATAAAGGCAGAGGAGATATCAATTTGAAGTGAAGGCAAATCAAAATGTCGGGTTTGAAGGATATATTCGGGTTCCATGTCAACCTTAGGTTGCTTTGAGGAGTCAGGAGGAAAAAAAACATCATGAAGATGTGGGATTTGGGCAACATTGTGTCGTTACAATTGGAAAAATCGGGAGAGTTTGTGTTGAGGGAAGAACCTCCTCTCGGGGGGGACATTTCGAACAGCTGTTTTCAGACGGGTGTTTTCAAACAGAAGTTTTCAAACAGCCGAAATCAGACGGTGTGATTTCGAACGAAGAGAATCGAGGCAGCAGGGAGGTCTGGGGGTGGGTGCTGTAGGAAACCGAAGCGTGTGGCTCTATACTATGAGGACAGGCTGCAGGCATGCGTGAGCGTGTGTGGTGTGTTGAGAATGTTGTTGAGAAGTCTTGGTAGGGAATCAGGTCGTCATGTCGTTGATCAATCCGGCTTTGATTTATGGACTGTTGCTGGTGATTGTGCCGGTATTGATCCACTACCTACTGCGTTCGCAGCCGAAGAAGCTGATTTTTCCGGCGATGCGGTTATTGCAGAATAAGCAGCGTCGCCATCAGCGTCGGATGCAGTTCAAGCATTTGTTGTTGTTGCTGTTGCGAATGGGTGTGATCGGGTTGTTGGTGTTTGCGCTGGTGAGACCTTCGCTGCCATCGGCAGACTATGGTCTAAAATGGTGGGAGTGGGGATTGTTGGGGTGCCTGGGTGTGGCTGGAGTGGTGGTCTATCAGTTGATGAGTCGTCGTCAGGGGAGCGCCTCAGGAAAAAGTGATCAGCAGGAGATGCGACTGCGTTCGGGAATCCTGGGTGGGCTGTTGTTGTTGAGCGCGTTGTTGGTGGGGTGGCCTTGGGGGTCTCGGGTGTGGGCAGAGATGAAGTCGCCGGTGCAGTCGGGGAATGTGAAGTTGCCGGTGGCTGCGGTGCTGTTGTTTGATACGTCGGCGAGTATGGATTATCGCAATGAAAACCGGTCGCGATTACAGGTCGCCAAGGAGATGGCGGAAGGCCTGCTGGAGGAGTTTCCGGGGGGAAGCAAAGTGGCGATTGCCGACTCAATGGATGATGGTGAAATCCAGTTTCAGAATGATTTGAGTGCAGGCTTCAAGAAACTGGGGAGTGACAATTTTTTGAAATCCAGTGCCTTGAGTGTGGCGCTGAATGGTCGGATCAAGGCGGCGATTCGGTTGCAGGATGAAAGTCGGGCCGAATTGATGGCGGAATCTGCATCGTTGTCGGATCAGGCTGGAGAAAAAGAGTTGGGTCGAGATCGGTTCTTACGAGATGTGTATGTCTTTTCGGATCTGGCGGGATCAGGATGGAATCGTGAGTCGAGTGGTGAGTTGACTCAGGAGTTAGAGGATCGACCGTGGTTGAATTTGTATCTGATCGATGTGGGAGTCTCTTTGCCGATCAATCATGCGATCCGGAGAATCGAGAGTTCGCAGTCAAGGGCGGTGGTTGGTCAGCCGTTGACGCTGACGGTGGATGTGGCCAGTGCCGCGGCAGGTGAGACGATGATGGTCGAGATGTATGTGCGAAATGAATTGGGTGATGTGTCGAAGCAGGACTTCAAACAGGTGACGACCGAGGGTGACGGGAGTGGGTTGGCACAGGTTGCATTTGGGTATGTGCCTCGCGCTGAAGGATTGATCCAAGGCGAGTTTCGAATTACGGGGAGCGATCCGTTATCAATCGACGATACACGTTATTTTTCATTAGCGTCGATGAGCAAGGCGAAGGTGCTCCTAATTAGTGATGATGCACGCGCTGCGTTTGAACTCTCGCAGGCTCTGGCTCCGGAGGGATTGGAAAATTCGGGAGCGTCGCGTTATGAGGTGACGATGGTCACGCCTGCCAATGTGACGTCGGCGATGCTGGCTTCAATGAGTGCGGCGTTTTTGATTAATGTCTCAGAGCCTAGTGACTCGTTATGGGAGACTCTGCGGAACTATGTCAAGTCGGGTGGTGGCCTGGTCACGGTGTTGGGGTCGACGAAGATTGATCCTGTGGACTATCGAGGCGACGTGGCCAGCGAGTTGTTGCCTGCGTTGCCAGAGGCGCATAGTCGATTTCGGGACATGACGTTTGTTGATGTGGCGGGGAGTGGTCATGTGTTGGCAGGTGAGCTGAATGCCCTGGGAGTCGGGAAACTGTTGACGTTGTATGAGGTTCGCAGGTATTGGAAAACGGAATTGCGTCCGGGGAGTGCGGTCGTAGCTGAATACTCTGATCGTGAGCATACGCTGGCGATGGGTGAGAAGAGTCTGGGTCGGGGATTGTCGATTCTGTTGACGACAGGTGTGGATCTTGAAGGGGGTGCTTATCGCCAGAACTGGAGTGATCTGGCGCGGGCCGGCTGGGGTTATGTGGCGCTCGCGGATCTATTGGTGGTGAGGGTGGCTGGGCTGCGTGAGGCGGGACGAAATTATGAATTGGGGCAAACGGTTGATCTGGAACTGACAGCGGAGAAAGGAGAGTCTTTTTTGTTGAGGCAGCCGAATTTGAAGCAATCGACGGTCACATTGCCCTATCAGGGGCCGTTGTGTTTATTACGTCCACAACGAGGGTCCGAGGCATTGACTGCTTCAAAAGTGGATGGGGTTGCTGCGGGTGTCGACCTGGCTGGGGCGACGGAGATTGGACACTATCAGTTGTTGCCGGAAGTGAGTGGGAAAGCGAGTCGACTTGCATTAGAAGGGCCTGTCGTACAGGATGGGTTTAGTGTCAATGTGCGTGGTCTGGAAACGGATTTGACGCCGATTTCGGCGGCTGAACTGGATTTGATTTTGGGAACCGATCAGTATCAGGTCGCCCGAGGTTTGGAGGATCTTGAGCGTCGGATGTTGAAGACACGTTTGGGTGAGGAGATTTATCCGTTGTTGGTGACATTGATGCTGGTGGTGTTTGTCAGTGAGCATCTGGTGGCGAATTTTTTCTATCAGGTGAAGTCAGGGTATTAGGTATTAGGTATTAGGTATTAGGGGGAGTGTTTGGGGGATGGGAGGTGGATGCGGGCGTAGCGGCTCGGGCGGAGCCTCGCCCTCCCGGCGGAGGGAGAAGAAGTAGGAAGAGGGGAGAGAAGAAGTATTTAACACAGAGCGGCTGTGTTTCTAGTCAAGTGTGGCGAGGGAGTTTTGATAATGTGTTTTAGTTTTCAGCATGGTGTTCATGATAATCAGCAGTTTGCGGATCACAGCGACCATGATTTTCCGATAGGGT
>JBGSVC010000098.1:0-9597 GCA_041753175.1 Planctomycetaceae bacterium | reverse complement strand
ACATCTCATAATACTTGCGGGGCACGGCCCAGGGGAGGTGAGGTTTGTGAAGGCCACACGCCAGAAAAAACGGCTTGTCGTGCTGTTGATTAAGTTGCTCGATGCAGTAGTTGGTGATGCCGTAGTCAGAAATATCTTCGTCGTTGAGGTCGTGCTTGAGTTCCTTGTGATACGCTTCCTCTTTGTCGACACCGGCACCGTGTTCGGGTGTTTTTGATTTGAAATAGTCGTCCCACTCAGACTCATAGTACGAATCAGAGTGATAGATTTTTCCGGCCCCGGCGACGTAATACCCATGCTGTTTGAAGGTCGCATTGAGCGAAATGCTTTCGGGAATGTATTCCTTCCAGTAATCGCCGTTGGTATAGCAGCCGGTTGAAGTGGGACGATAACCAGACATCAGCGCTGCCCGTGACGGATTGCAAGCCGGGACCGCGCAATAGGCATTGGCGCAACTGACGCCCCTGCTGGCAAGTCGATCGATGTTGGGGGTCTTGACCTGATCGTTGCGACCCAGATGCGTGATCCAGTGATTCAAATCGTCGATGGCGATGAAGAGGACATTAGGTTTTTCAGCGGCGACGAGTTGAGGCGAGGCTCCACCGAACAGAACCGCGATCAAAAGAAAGCATTGGTACGTCAGGCTGTTTGAGAGTAGGTTCATGAGCGTTCCTGTGCGTCTGGGTAATGGAACTGGATGCTAATAAATCGGAGTGTTATTGTAGCATTCCAGACGGACGGTTGACAGGAAATCGACTATCGCGGTCATAGGTCAGTTTAATTGTGAGCTGTGAGTGCCTCTCGATGAGGTGACGCGGGCTTCGCCGGGATGGGGATCGGGTTCATAGAGTTGGGGAGGGGGGAGGGGGGAGGGGGGAGTGGTGTTCGATTTGTGGGTGCATGCTCTCTCGGAGTGTGATGTTGGCACATTTTGCGATACGCTTCAACATTGCTTCGTGGGTGGGATTGTCTCATTGCCGCCTGTCGAACGCTTCAGCCAATCGGTAAACGCGATCATGCCCATAGTCCAGCGGGCGTTGATGTCTTGGAGGGGGCGGATTTTGATTTCGCCGTTGTCGCCGCGATATGTCATCATGTCGATGCCGATGTAGCCGTGGTAGCCGAGTTGCTGGGCGTAGAGGGGGACGTTGCCAGTCGTCCAGACGTGCCGGTAGGCGTCTTGTCGAGCTTGTTTTTCTTCGAGCGTACCCCAATCGACAGACTGAAACTGGCCCCGCGGGTCGCTGTGCAATGAAGCAATGCCGATCATCTGAAAGCCATCTGCCAAGACGTGGGTGTGACTGCTGACTTCTTCGATGCGGTCTAAAAAGGGTTCGGCGATCACGTACAAGCTGGCGTCGAATTGGCTGCGTAGCCAGCCGCGTTGTGAAGGGTTGAGAGGATGTTGCCGGAGATGGATTTTTTCGCGGCCGGACATGCCGAATTCCCCTTTGAGCATCCAGCCGAGGCGCGGGATAGGGGTTGAGGTCAGGAAGTCGTCGAGTTCATCAAGGGAGTTGAGAAGTCGGCTCGGTTGAGGTTGCAAGCCAGACTCAGCTTCGAGTTCGAAGGCAAGGCGCCGCGAGTTGAGCTTTTTGACGGCATCGAGCGGGGCAGGGGAGTACGACCAGTGCTGTTTTTGGCAGAGCGTGACGATGTTGTGTGTCCAGCCCCAAGGGTGAGCTTGCCAGGAATCACCGTGTGGCAGGTTGTCGCCGATGATGATTTCGACGGCCGGCGCGATGAGTTGGAGTTGTTGCGCGATCGTCGAACTGATGGAGATGTCGGGGAGATGAATGAGATCGCCCGCCTGCGCCAGACTGGTCCAGCAGAGGGCGTTGCGAGCATTGATTTCGAGCAGCTTTTTCGTCGGCACAAAACGCGCGTCGGCCAGTTCGTATTCGAAATGAAAGTTGGACAAAAAGATACGGGGCATCGCGCCTCATCAATTGCAGGCAGGGCTGAGTTCAAAACTCGATTTCCAGATCCTGCTCTTCGTTGAGCAATTTTGATTTCAGTCGAATGGTGTCTTTCACCAGCCGGGCAGCGCCGGGAACTTTCACCACGATCTGCGCCATCCCCTGTTGAACTGGCAGGTATGTTGTCGTTCTCAACATCTCTGCTCCGGGAATCGACTGACGATAGCGATCCGTGCCGATTACCTGACCTGATAAATCCGAAACTCGATACTTATTGACACGCTCGGGCAAGCGTATCAGGATGACGATCGAGTAGTCTTCATTGGGCTTGGGATCTTGCGGTTCTGTCCACGCAGTAAAACTCCCTTTCGTCACCACGCCGCCAGACTTGGGAATCGTGAAGCCACCAAAGCCACGATCGTCTCCCCCTTTGCCCTCGGTCTTGCCAAAACCATCTTTGAATAACGAGGCCATCTCCTGATTGAGATCTTTCACCAGTAAGCTTTCGTCGGCCTGGATCGGTTCGGTGAGGATATCGGGGATGCTCTCCAATGATTTGGAAGACTCTCCTGCCGATAAATCGAGGACCGCTTCGGGAAACATTTCCAGAGATTGCGTTTCCTCATTCCCTTCGATCAACACCGTCTTGAGCATCTGGCTGGCCGACGGCCCCGTGATCACAATCAACGAGAGAATCAGTAACAGGAAACCATGCAGCAATACCGACATCAACGTACTGCTCGTCTGCGCATGGCGGACAAACTTTTCCCACAGCGTTAACTCGGCAGAATCGACCACCGCCACTGCCTGACGTTGCTGAAGTGGGGCCAGGATCGAGCGTGACGGCGGCGTCTTCGACGCAGTCGTATTCCCGGCTTCACTGGATACTGGGGGAAGGGGCGCCATAATGTTTTGCGGCCGCAATGGAAAATGTCAGGATGTCAGAAACGTCAGTGACCTGATGTCATCAACAATCAAGTTATTCATTACAGAAAGATGGTGGAAAAGAAACAGGAAACCTTCCGCTGTTTCATTCAGAAATTATCGACGACATCAGATGTGTTCCATCATCTTAACACTCCAATATCTAGGATCGATCCCTCATTTTCAAGATTGAACGAGTTTTCCCGGATCGCATTATCGCTCCAGCTTCCAGAGCAATGGCTTTGGGGGATGTTAAAAACTGACACAATGTCGAATTTCAACAGGGAGTTGGGAAATAATTGACCGAAAGTGACAAAATGACGATCTTACCCCCTTGGCGAGATAAGAATCTGACCTAAAATGAAATTTGGCGTGCTGTTACGAGTTCAATTCGTCGATTCTATCGATGGACTAACACTCGAGTTTGCCAGGCTAAAATCTGGCAAGCCGGCAGCAGACTGCGGCAGATCTTTGATAACAGGATTTTTTGCGTCGAAGGTTTTTGACCTTCTTCGTTTTAATCTTCCACCACAATCCAGAATCTTCTTAGTAAGGAGATCGTGGATTGTGCAACCGACACGGGGGCGATCGGATTCGACTGGTTTTCCGCGGGTTGAGGTGGCGTGTCGTTGTTGATCGGTAAGCAACGTTAAAAGCTGATCACAAAATTATCTGCCAATACGCAGTATTCAATGGCTGCCTAATATAGGCAACCCGAACTGAGGAGCTTTGCTCGAGAGGTCCAAAAGTTCGACGCCAAATCGAGCTGGCTGTCCGTCACCGCCGACTACGCGGACAGCAAGATTTGTCGCCGGCTGGGCGGTGAGGGCTTTGTTTGCTGAGCCTGATCCGTCGAGATTAATCAACAGACTACACACGTAGAGGCCGAAATTCAGGGCTCACAGGACGGGGGTTCAATTCCCCCCGCCTCCACTTTAAGCGGGTTTGACCGTAGTAACACTGGGTGCCACAATCGCTTGTATGACAAGTGGTTGTGGCATTCTTTGTTGTATCGAGCGTGACCGACTGTGACTTTGAAAGTCCTTCGATGTCCGACGAAATGCACCGCATTTACAGCGCAGGTAACGCTTGTATCGCTTTCGATTGGTCTTCTAAACCGATGTGAGTGTAGCGTATCGTCAAGTTGATATTGCTATGTCGAGCCAACTGGCGAGCCTCCGGAAGACTAACGCCGTTTCTGAGTAATTCCTAATGTATGTGTGGCGACCGGCTGCGTGGAAATCGGCAACGCCTTCTGCTGTCCGGTATGGGATGCCAGCCGCTTTGAGATCATGTTTGATCATCAGCCAGGTCTTCCGCTTGTCGAGCAGCGGAAATAGTTGCTTAGACGGTTTGATGTCTTTAAGCCAATCGCGAACCAGTCGCGCTATGTCGGCATGTATGGGTAGCACTTCTTTCTTACGGTGTTTGGAGATAGGGGACTCCACGGTAATGGTCGGCATCGATGACTTCAGATCAAATGACTCGGGAGTCAGGCTGGCGAGTTCGTTTTTGCGAAGTCCTGTCATGTAGGGCATAAGGCAAATACGGGCGCGGGTTTCGCCATTAAATCGTTGGTACCGTTTTCGACTTTTATTCGCGGCGTCAACCGAAGCTTGGATTTCTTCGGGCTTTATGTGCACGTCGTTTCTGCTTGATGCCGATTTGATTGTTTCGGCGTTCCAGTCCCGTCAGAGGATTTGCGGGAAGAGCTTTGACTTCTCAAATAGTCCTTGACTGACTCAAGCTTGAGGTCATCCAATTTTAGCCATGCTTCCTAGCTACTTCGTTAGAGCTGATGATAGCCAGTTGACTTCACGAGAGAAAACACTTGAATCCTTGCGCTAATGGAGGTTAAGTGAGAAGGAGACTCTTAATTCTTGCGATTGGAAATGGACTGAAATAATTGGAACACTGGAAGGCTCAAGATAGGCGCCAAGTGTCAACAGCTTCGACAAAGGTGTCACGAATGATAGCTACGATCTGCACTGGCTATGTCTAAAGCAGTATTACCTGCATAAAAGATAGACTTACAACGGACAGTATGCAATTAGAGTCGAAAATGCTGCGCGGGCCAAAGGTTCACTTGACTCTGCTGTCTCAAAGAATGCGTCCGCATCAATTTGGATTGTAGATTTGAATGGATTGCTTCTTGTCGTTGAAATCTAAATGTTGCTCACGAGAAGAAGTTCTCGCTCATAAGAGTAGAGCTGCTATTCTTCGACATGAAATCTCTTTGCATAGCCAGCTATATTGCAACATTATAGGCTGTTGGGTGTTTATGTATTAATTTAATTTTTAATAACTCATCTACCGATCTCGGAATGATCGACGAGACATCTGGCATCGCCGGGATCGGCTTTCAATATTAACAACCGATCCTGCCGGAGTTTTCCTTGGTCGGCTCAGTCCTCTTTGTCTTTGGTTTTGATGTAGGTCGTTGGCAGTGAGTCGACCCAGGTCGCTGCTTTTGCAGAAAGCTGTTCGACGATTTCCGGATTCTGTGTCGCGACGTTGAGGGATTCCTTGGGGTCGGATGCCAGATTGTAAAGTTCACTTGCACCTGCGTTCTTACGTGCGGAGAAACTCAATTTCCACTGACCATCGCGGATATAGGCTTCGCTGCCTGGCGCGCTGGTCTTCCAGAACAGAGGTTTGTTGCGGACGTGAACGTTCTTACCGAGCCACGCGGCAGACGTGTCTTCGCCGTCGAAGTCGGCTTCGTCGATCTTCACGCCGGTGATGGCACAGAGCGTCGGCAACCAGTCGACGCCACTGATCACCGACTGATTGTCGACTCGTCCGGCAGGCACATGTCCCGGCCAGCGCACGATCCACGGCACGCACTGCCCCCCCTGCCACATGGTGTGCTTTCCGCCTCGCATCGCGCCGTTGTAACCCATCTGGTGATCACGCAAGCCGCCTTGGCCTGCATGAGTCATGTCGGCTCCCTGGTCCGAGTTAAAAACCACGATTGTATTCTCAGCCAGTCCGAGTTCATCGAGCCGCTTGAGGAGTCTTCCCACACTGTCATCAAGGGATTCGACATCGGCGAGGAAGCGGCGCATGGCGTCGTCCACATCACCGCCATTGTTTCGCACCGTCTCAAACTTGACCTGCATTTGCGGCGAAAAGTCGCTGTCCTTGACGTGCATTCCACTCCAACGCTTAACGAGAGATTCAACGGGATCAACGGCGTGGTGTGGAATGTGTCCCCACACATTTACGTAGAAAGGTCCGTCCTTGTGTTGTTCGATGAACTTGATGGCATCATCATAGATGTGTGCGTCGCGTCCGCGATCATCGCCGCGCATGTCTTTTCCACTCCACTCGCTGTTCAACGCGCCGTTCACGTCAATGCCATAGGTGTGGGGTTTGGGATCGGGTCCAATGTGCCATTTGCCGAAGTGGCCGGTCGCGTAACCATTCTTCTTCAAAAGCTCCGTGATGGTCACACGCTCTGCAAAGCCGCCGTTAGCGGGGTAGGTCGCATATCTCGCCGGAAACCATGAGGTCATCAGTCCCGTGCGTGCTGGGCAGCATGTCGCTC
Organism: Planctomycetaceae bacterium; assembly: GCA_041753175.1. Classification (GTDB taxonomy): domain Bacteria; phylum Planctomycetota; class Planctomycetia; order Planctomycetales; family Planctomycetaceae; genus SXPC01. The sequence continues at coordinate 3,204 of JBGSVC010000098.1, read as the reverse complement.
CCGTCGCCTGATACTGAGTAAAGCGAGTTCCGTCGCGAGCCAGTGAGTCAATGTTGGGTGTACGCGCATAGGGATGTCCGTAGCAATGCAAATCGGTCGTGCCAAGATCATCGGCCAGCAGGAAAACGATGTTGGGTTTGGACTGAGCGTAGGCCTCGAGGCCGCAAAGCAATACAGAGGCCATGGCCAGGGCGCATCTGAGATTCGTTGTCTTCGTTGATGGATTATTCATCCTGCTTTCCTTTACGTGCGCGTTCTAGTTCGAGAATCGGGCTTCAGTCGTCATTGCGTCCGCGAACACTGGGCATGGAGATTGTCATCTCGGATAAAGTTGGTACCGATGCTCGGAGTTCATTGAGTGCCTCAGAATAAATGTCGTCGTTGGCCAGATTGTGCCATTCATGCGGGTCGGCGATGCAGTCGTAAAGTTCCTCTTGCCCGTCGTTGTAACGAATATAACGGAATCGCTCTGTGCGTATAGTGATGTTTCTATCGTTGAGTGCAGTGATGGCCGTACTCTGCCACTCGGCGATGGGATTCTTCAGGAGCGGTACGAGCGAGCGGCCTTCAATTTTTGTCTTCGGCTGCAGTCCGCATAGCTCCGTGATCGTCGGGTACACGTCTTGGAGCGAGACGAAGCGTTCGCACTTGCCACCGGCGTTGGTGGTTCCCGGCGCGCGAACCATCAATAGGCAGTGAGTCGCCTCCTCCCAGAGGGTGCTTTTCTGCCAGTGATGCTTCTCACCAAGATGGAACCCATGGTCGCTCAACAGGACCACGACGGTGTTGTCGTGATAGGGACTACGTTCCAATGCATCAAGAACTCGTCCCATTTGTGTGTCCGAGTAAGCGGTCGCCGCGAGGTAGGCGCGCACGCCGTCCTTGTGTACGCCGTGCTCGATAACCTGGTCGACGAATTTTCTTTTTTCGGCGGTAAATTTCTGGCCTGGCGGCGGCACGTCTTCCAGATCGCTGTTGAGAATCTCAGGCAATGGAACATCATCGGGAAACAGATCAAGGTATTTCTGTGGCACGTACCATGGCATGTGCGGCAGGAAGAGGCCACAGGCAATGAAAAATGGTCTTTCATGCTGTTTCTCAATCTGTCGGATGGCAGCGTCGGCCAGGAGCGTGCCGTTCAACTTATCCTCGGGAAGGTGCGTCGGTCCCCAATCTTGCTCGCCACGCGTAAACGGGAGAAGCGGAGCATTGGGGGGGGCCTGATCGCGCTTGTGCGGAATGTATTCGTCGCAATAGTTTCGAAAATCCCACCCGTGCGAGACTTTACCATAGGACCATACTGAATAGCCCGATTCCTTCATGAACGCTGGCAGCGATGTCGCTGTCTTGAGGGCCTGACTGGCACCGATGTCCACGCCATTGTTGTAGACTCCCGACTGCCAGGGGCGCACACCGGAGAGCATCGCGGTGCGCGATGGCGAGCAGACGGGACTGGCGCAGTACGCGCGATTGAAGACTACGCCGCTTTCCGCCAGTCGGCGAATATTCGGCGCGACGACCTTGCCTGCGTAACGATTTGGGTCACCCAGCAGCCAGGAATTCATGTCGTCCACGATGAGGAGTAAGACGTTGGGTGGGGCGGCTGCGGCAATTCGAGTCTCACTTAAAGGTGCGACAGTACACAGTAACATTATGAGAACAAGTGAGGTACGTTTCATGTTTGGTCCTTATGTGTCTTGGCTTTCCATCCGCCAGTGAGCTATTTTTATCGGTCGTCAAGTTCCCAGCGTAAGAGATCGCCATCGATGGCCAGAGGTACAATTCACGTGGCCCGCTACAGCGTGGACATAGCCTTTGACGGTTTGGAGTTCGGTCCGAAGTGCAGGGATCATCCAAACAGAGTCGTCAGCGGCTGTCCTTTGTCACCGATGGTGAAGGGCCGCCCCTCGGGTGATTTTTCGACCAGATCGATGTCGAGTCCCATCGCATAGCCAATGGTCGCATGGAAGTCCTCAGGGCTGACGATCTTCTCGACGGCGGTCTGGCCCAGGTCGTCGGTTGCCCCGTATTTTTGTCCTCCCCGGATACCGCCTCCGGCGAGCATGCAGGTGTAGCCGCGGGGATTGTGACCGCGACCATTCGAACTACCGAGCTTGGCGTCGCGTCCGAACTCGGTCGTGAAGGCCACCAGCGTACTGTCGAGCAGACCCCGGGAACGCAGATCACTCATTAGGGCAGATATCCCTTGATCCGCCACGTCTGCTCGTTGCGCAAATTCGTCGTAGATATTCGCGTGGTCATCCCAGCCGTCGTTCTCGATTGTCACGCAACCGACGCCATGCTCCACCAATCGACGCGCCAGGAGACAGCCGTACCCGAAACTGTTCTGGCCGTAGGCTTCCTTGGTCTTCTCGGATTCCTTATTTAGATCGAAGACTTCCAAGTCCTTGCTGCCCATTAGCTTGACGGCATTGGCGTACGCCTCGTGGTAGTTGTCAGTCAGGTTCGTCGACAAAGTTGTCCCAAATTCCTGATTGAGTTCTTCGGTCAGACTGAAGCGATTCCGAAAGCGTGCATCGTTGACACTGCCGGGGAGCTTCGCGTTGGTGATCCCCTCACTGGGATCGGGAATGGGTAACGCCCCATATTTTCCAGGGAAGAAGCCTGCCCCGAGTCCGCTTTTAGCGCCCAGTTTGATGAAGGGAGGGATGTCTCCAGATCGGCGCTCACCGTACTTGCTGATCCAGGCGCCGAGCTCGGGGTGGACTACCGTGCCACGTCGCAGGTAACCGGTACTCATCAAGTAGCTGGCATCGTAATGGACCCCCTGCGAGTGCTGCATCGAGTGAATCAGGGCAACACGATCCATATGCTCGCCCATACGACCAAAATACTTGCCGATGCGGATCCCATCGGCACTCGTCTTGATGGGCTCGGAGTTGCTGTTGGCTTCCTTGTTGGCCTCTTTGATGTCGAAGGTGTCGACCTGGCTGATGCCTCCACGGAAACTGATGATAATCAGCGACTTGGCCTTGCCGCCTCCCCCGGCCATCGGTCTTGCTGGCGCAGCAGAAGCCGTCGAAACAAAGTTCAAGGCGAGACACTTCGCTGCCAGGATTTTGACAACGTGGCGACGAGTCAGCTCGTCAGACTTTTTGAGAAAATCCAGATTCATGGCCTTCACAATTCTATTTCTGAGGTCTGCGGATGCGGATATCAGTGAGCCGATAAGTTCATTGGCTC
>JBGSVC010000097.1:0-15751 GCA_041753175.1 Planctomycetaceae bacterium | reverse complement strand
GATCACCTCTACGCGGCGCCCGTTATCGATCAATATATCCTTTCCCTGAAAATTCCTCAGGAAAAACAGGTCATTGTCAGTCCTGACGAGGGGAGCATCAAACGGACACTGCAACATCTGGATGTCCTGGGAGGAGATCTGGTCATTGTGGATAAACGTCGAGCCAGTGCCACCGAAACCAGACAGGCCAATCTTATTGGCGGCCCTATCGAAGGCAAAATCGCCTTGATCTTTGACGACATGATCACAACCGCGGGTTCTATTTGTGGCGCCGCTCAAGTCGCCAAGAATCACGGAGCAGAAAAAATCTATCTGTGCGCAACACACGGAATTCTTGTCGGGCCAGCTATCGAGCGACTCATGGCTGCACCCATTCACGAATTGGTGATTACCAACAGCGTTGCCCTGACACCCCAGCAAATGATTCCAAATCTTCGCATCGTCTCTATCGCGCCCTTGTTGGGTGAGGCGATCCGCCGGATCCATCGCAACGAATCAGTCAGTTATCTCTTTGGTTAAGCAGAGTGTCGATAGTGAAAAGACATCGAAAAAAATCGAATCACGAGATCTCTCGCGAAGCAAGCTACGTTTGCGGTGCCTGTGGCGAAGAGATTGTTGTTCCTGTTGATATCTCTGCTGGCTCTCAACAGGATTATGTCGAAGATTGTCCGGTCTGCTGCCGTCCGAATCTCATTCACGTTGATCTCTTCGATCTCAACGACATCAGAATCTGGGCAGAACTCGAAGACGAATCTGCCTAACAGTTTCTGATACAATTGACCTGATCGAACATTCCTGGAAAGTTGCACATTCACAAAAGTGACGAGCATGCATATTTTCTCAAAATCCTGTCAGAGCGTCTTTGAGAACTCGAAGGGATAGGATGACTTCTTTCAAATCTGATCCACGAGCTTCACTTCCGACAGGATATCAGACCGTCATTCCCTATCTCTCTTTTTTAGACTCAAAGGCCGCCATAGATTTTTATAAAGACGCCTTCAACGCGATAGAAATTTCCAGACTACTAATGCCCAACGGTCGGGTGGCCCATGCGGAGCTAAAAATCGGGAATGCTGTTTTATTTCTTGCTGATGTCGAAAAGAATGAAGCCTCGTCGTCCCCGGGTCAGTTTGTTATCTATACGCACGATGTGCAGACTCTGTTTGTTCGCGCACTGCATCACGGAGCACGACTTCGTAGTCCTGTTCAAGAACAACTCAACGGTGAAATCGCTGGTACTCTGGAGGATCCATTTGGATACCGTTGGATCATCGTCACACGCATCGCCGAGCTTTCGCCCGAGCAGTTGCAACTACGACTCAATACGCTTCTCCAAAGGAAACGCTCGTGACTGAGCAAACCCAGAACGACCGAGCAGAAACTGTAGAACCAACAACTTCGACACGACGTCGTCCTGCTGCGTGGAAATGGAGAGCTGTCTTGCGATGGACGATCCTGACTCTGTTACTTTGGTGTGTGGTGAGTCTTTCTCTCTCAGCTTATTTGACAAGTCGTCGAACACCTCATCTGATTGAAAATGTCACGCTCCTGGCTGATTTCACTTATGAACAGATGCGACTACCGACCGCTGATGGTTTAGAAATTGGGAGCTGGTTTTTTCCCGGACAAAAAACTCAACCTGTTGTGCTCATCCTGCATGGAAACTTTTCCTGTCGCCAGAACTGCCAACATCACGCACAGTGGTTATTAGAGGAGGGTTTGGGGGTAATGCTCGTGACCCTCCGAGCCCACGGCGATTCTCAAGGTAACACCAATGATTTTGGCTATTCCGCCCGGCACGATGTTGTCGCTGCAGTGGATTGGCTGAAGAAACAAGATCCTGACAGACCAGTCATCGTCTGGGGTCAATCACTGGGAGCCGCCGCCGCTGTGTTTGCCGCAGAAACACTTGGTAGCGAAGTTCAGGGGTATCTCCTGGAATGCCCCTATCGTGATTTGGAAACTGCTGTGTGGAATCGCTGTCAAATGTTTTTCCCATCGTTGCTTGATGGCATCGTCTATCTCAGCTTGCGAGCGTCTGCTCTGTTAACATTGCCATACTTCGATGAAATTTCGTTAGTCAATTCAATTTCAAAAATCCCTGAGCGTGTTCCGGTGCTCATCATGGCCGGAGAGAAGGATGTGCATGCCACTCCCTCAGAAGCCGTTTCGCTCAAGAATGCAATTCCTGGCCATGCCCGGTTGCTGCTCGTACCCGAAGCAACTCATATGGGGTTGGATCGAAATGATCAAACGGCCTACCGTAAAACGACGATTCAATTTATCCAGGAGGCCTGCTCGGAACTCAACTTCGATGAAGATCAAAATAATTGATCGGGTCTGTCTCGTTACTGCTCGCTCGAGCTGTCACCTTGTGAGCGGAAAACGTGTGATTGATCTCCTCGGCGAGTCGTTCCATCGCGAAGCGCTCGCTGGCATAATGTCCCAGAAGAATCATCGAGCAGCCGAGTGTTCTGGCTTTTAAACAATCATGAAATCGTGCTTCCCCGGTAACAAAAGCATCAACGGACTGACAGTCAATAAATTGTGCAGCAGAGCCGCACGCAACTCCCACTGTTGTGATGATCTGGTTCCTGTCTCCAATGTAGGCAAGTTGAGAGTCTGGAAAAACGGTCTGCAGTTCATTCAGAAGTTCGTGCAATGACTTTGGTTTCACCATAGTTCCAAATCGCCCCACCCCCACTGGGCGATTGAACGCTTCATCGGGATGCGCTTGCAAGACGTTTGAAAGTTCTTTCAAAGGGCGAGAATTGATCACGCCCAGTTTGGTAATCAGTTGCTGATTGATTCCTTCCCACGCTGAATCGAATGCCGTGTGAGACGAGTAAACACTGATTCCTGCACGCGCAAGTTGCCACAACATCCTTCCTTCGGGTGTCGCGGTCGTGAGTCGTTTGACGCTTTGAAACAAGATTGGATGATGCGTCACAATCACGTTAATTGTATGCTCAATGGCCTCTTCGGCGACATCAGGGGTTAATGTCAGACAGGTCAAGACTTTCGAAACGGGCAAGCTTTCATCACCGAGTAATAATCCGACGTTGTCCCATCCTTCGGCCAATTCCAGCGGCGCTCGTTGTTGCAGATACACCATCAAGTCTTTAACAATCATGCGGCGAGTTTCTTTTCAGTGGTGGATGCCTGCTGTCCCAGGAGTTTCAAGATCGCTTGAGCGGCAATCTCGGAAGCACCATCGTGATTGTGTGCCCGACAGACCTCGTCCATCTCCTGACAAATTAACTGACGGGCTGCTTCGTTGGACAGCCAGTAATTCAACGACGCAGCGATATAATGCTCGTATCGCCAGGTCGATTCAAAAAATGCAAACTCAGGCATCATCGCTCGATTCACCAGGAGGTTGGGCAGCGACATGTAATCGACAGTCATCAGATAACGGGCGACAAAAAATAATACCGTCCCCGTACGATAAACAGCCACCGTTGGACACCGTCTGGCCAACATCTCAAGCGAGACAGATCCTGAAACCATCAACGCACAGTCAGCTTGCTCCACGATTTCAGAGAGGCGGCCTGTTTGAAAAGTTAGCGGCAAATCGGGAGCAACTTTTTCCGCGATCGCCTGACAGAATCCCACATGGGCGGGCTTGAAATTGGCCACGTGAAACACTGTCTCTGGATGTTGCTTGTGGACAAGCTTTGCCACACCCAATTGCATGGCGAAATTATATTTGAGCTCTGTCATGCGCGACCCAGGCAGGATGGCAACCGGTCGTTTTCCCGTCGGACGCAGTGTCGTCATGAACTCTTCATCGAGGGGTTTGCGTGACACCTTGTCAAAAAACGGATTGCCCACGAATTCACTTTGCACACCATGACTGCGATACCATTGGGTTTCGAACGAAAGTCCTGTGAGCACCAGATCAATATTTCTCTGTACACGTTTGACCCGCCATCCACCCCAGGCCCAAAGTTGCGGAGGCATATAATAGATCGTTTTTATCCCCGCCCCTTTGGCATACCATGCCATCCACCAATTGAATCCAGGATAATCGACCAAGACCAAGGCATCGGGCTTTTCAGTCCGAAAGATTTTCCTCGCACGCCATGCAAGTTTCCAGAACATCCACAAAAACGGTGCAATCTGCAAAAAACCCATCAAAGGGTAGTTGGCCATCGGAAACAGAATTCTGCATCCGGCCTTCTCCATTTCTTCACCCCCATACCCATAAAACTCCGCATGGGGACAACGACAAGAGATTTCACGAATCAATTCGGCGGCATGGTGATCGCCACTGGGCTCGCCAACGGAAAAAAAGATTTTCATGTGATATCCTTATCTCGCCAAACTCAGATCGATTCTTGATCGATACGCAGATAAGCGTCTAGTTTAACCCCCCTGCTGTTTGACCAAAAGAGCATTTTAGTTGTTGAAACAATTATTTTCAGTCTGCACTCTTGCAACCGGAAGACACGCTGTTAGATTGAATAGATCCCCGCTGATGTCCATTGACCGATCCGCTCTAAGAGATGGAAATCTGACCATGAAAATTGTTGTCTGGCTGTTAGTTCTGGCATTGATTATTGCTCATCAGGATATCTGGTTCTGGAACGATGGCACTTTGGTCTTCGGCTTCATTCCTATCGGACTGTTTTATCATTCCTGTATTTCACTGACGGCCGGATTTACGTGGTTTCTGGCAACAATTTTCATTTGGCCGGCTGAACTTAAAGAAGAGTCCTGATTGCCCGTCCGACATCGGTCGCCAATCGCAAACATCGTCGAATACTCACTGCGCGCTCCTCATTGAATCAAGAAGACTCCCCTATGACAGTGCTCATCATCATTGGTATCTATCTGACTCTGCTTGTATTGCTCGGAGTGAGTAGCAGTTTGTTTTCCCGTGGCACGAAAAAAGACTACATGGTTGCCAGCCATTCGATTGGTCCTTTCCTGCTGCTGATGTCGATCTTTGGAACCACGATGACGGCTTTTGCCCTCATTGGCTCGACAGGTGATGCTTATCAATATGGCATCGGAACCTATGGGAAACTCGCTTCGTCATCTGGCATCATCCATTCACTCTGCTTTTTCGTCATCGGAGTGAAATTGTGGACCTTTGGCCATAAGTATGGCTATACGACCCAGATTCAGTTTTTCCGCGATCGCCTGGATAGCAACAACATTGGTATCGTCCTGTTTCCGATTCTGGTTGGCCTTGTCGTGCCATACATCCTGACTGGAATCATTGGATCAGGTGCATTGCTCAATGGTTTGACTTTGAAAACGTTTAGTGCAGGAACGTTTCCTGCCTGGATGGAAGTGGATTCAGGAGGCGGGTTGCCAAAATTCATCGGTGCACCCGTGATCTGCCTTGTCGTGCTGATTTATGTCTTTTTTGGTGGGATGAGAGCGACCGCGTGGGCGAACGCCTTTCAAACCATCATTTTTATGGTCCTGGGTTGCGTCATGTTCTCGATTATTGCCAATAACATCGCATCAGAGGGCTCGATACTTGCCAATATGCAACTGGCCTCTTCTAAAGTCGATGCCAGCCACGCAACCAGAAAAGACATGTCGCAATCTGCCTTTCTGACGTACATGTTCATACCGCTGTCAGTGGGGATGTTTCCCCACCTGTTCCAACACTGGTTGACAGCCAAGAAAGCCAGCAACTTCAAGCTGACAGTCGTCGCCCATCCGATATTCATCTTTATTGTCTGGTTTCCATGTATCTTACTGGGAATCTGGGCAACCACGGATCTCGTGACACTCCCTCCCCCCGTCGCCGCTGCTCCCAACAAAATCCTCCCATTTATGGTGAAACAATTCTCTGGCGATGCCGTCCTCTACGGAAACTACCTGATCGGCTTTCTGGGCGCCGGAGTTCTGGCAGCTATTATGTCATCATTGGATAGTCAGTTTCTCTGCTTGGGCACTTTGTTTACCGAAGACATTGTCACCCGCTACGCCGGCAAAGATCGTTTCAGTGATAAGTCGATGGTCTTGATTGCGCGCTGCTTCATTGTTGCCATCGTGATCGCGTGCCTGGCTTTGAGTTTTTCAACGTTTATTTCCACAAACGTCTTCATCCTGGGTGTCTGGTGTTTTAGTGGATTTTCCAGTTTATTCCCGCTCGTGTTTGCGGCTTTATATTGGAAAGGGCTGACAAAATACGGTGCTTACGCGTGTATCATTGCCTCGGCAGCAAGCTGGCTGTATTTGTTTAAGCTCTCTAAATACGGTGGAGATGACGAATTTACGATTCAACTGGGCTCCTTTGACGTGATGCCAGTGGCGATCATGATTACCATTTCGACACTGGCCATGGTCATCGTTTCATTGATCACTCCCAAGCCATCCCCACAGACGATCGCCAAGTTCTTTCCAGAGTCCAAATCGTAAGCAGGATCAAGGTCTCCAGCATGCCTGACGGAAATTCGTCATCTTCCCCCCTACATGTCTACACTCGGCGTGTGACATTCAGCGATACCGATATGGCAGGCATCATGCATTTCGCCAACTATTACCGGTATATGGAAGAAGCGGAACATGCTTACTTTCGTTCCCTCGATTTAGCCATTATGCACCAATCGACTTCTCAGACCATGGTTGGCTGGCCGAGAGTTTCTGCACAATGCAGTTTTGAAGCTCCTGCACGATACGATGATCTTGTTGATGTGCATGTCTATCTGGAACGAGTCGGTTTTAAGTCGTTGACATTCCTGATGGAAATGCATGCCAATGGTCGGCGCATCGCCAAGGGAAAAATGAAGACTGCCTGCTGTCTGTGTCGCCCCGATGGCACACTTGAATCCATTGAAATCCCAAACGATTATCGACACCGTTTCGAAGAGCGCCTTCCTGCCAGTTGATTTTGCAGATTGTCGCTTTCAAAAACGCTGCTCTGATTTCAACTTCGTGCATCTAACGATTCATAGGTCATACTCAACGGGCCACAATACTCGATCATCGGCTGAAATGTGTTTTCGGTGGTCGCCTGCTCCATAATATGAGCAGTCCAGTTGATCAGATGTCCCAAGGCTAAAACCGCTGTAGTCAGATGGGGTTTGATGCCCAGGTATGTCATCAAACGGTAAATCGTCCAATCCAGAGTTGGCGTCATTTTTGTTTGTTGCCAGATCAAGTGTTCAAAGTCTTTGACGAAAAGCTCGACTTCACCTTGATTCGTTTCCTGTGCCAATTGATGACAAAGTTGACGTAGGATCTTTTCCCGGTTGTCGACCTCATGATGGCTACGAAATTGAAATCCCGGCAACGATTCCGCTTTTTCTATGCGTGAGAGCAGCGTACTTCGCTGATAAATGAGTGGTTGATAATTACCACAAAAATCAGCAAGATCTTCCCACGACTGAAAATGAGCCTGACCCTGATAACAACAATACGCAGACAGTAATCCACTATACAAATCCCCGCCTGAAGAACTGCATAAACGAGCTGCTAACACTGAGGATTCGTTGGAACTAGCCGCTGTGATGATCAACAAACATTCCAGAGCGTGTTCAGCCAGAGGAGTGGGAGCATTTATTGACACGGCAGACAGCAATGCCGATGCATAGCTTTCGTTATCGAAGTCAGTCGTTTCTTGTTGACGGACGGTGTTTTCTGATCGAAGCGAAAGGAGTCTGGGGAATTGGGCCAAGAGTCGCATCGCCTGAGCAATCATTGCTTCAGGATGGGTTTGCCCCACCTGGGGGTCATGATGAGAAATTAAATCAATGCCTGACCGGATGACGTCCAGGATCGGCACATGGATGGGTAATTCGTCCAAAGCCCGAATGATGCCAGAATCCATTTGAGATTCATCCGTGAGGATGGCGTGAAAATCGGCCAGATCTTCTAAATTTGGCAAGCGACCTTGCATCAGCAAAAATGCGACTTCAGGAAACGAGGCATCTTCAACGAGATCGACAAGTTGATACCCTCGAAATAGAACTCCTGATTCCAGCGTTGAAATCGATGTCTGTCCCACACATTGTCGGTGAGATGATAAGAGACCTGCCAACCGGGCCATAACTCAAATCCGTTCGAGTAGATGGTTTGAAACGTATACTTTCCACGTTCCAAAGTATGAAGGTTCACTCCACAGGATGCAATTCCAAACTTCAACAAACCGCTTTTGACAAAGTCTCGCCCTACCACCTCTCAATAAATTCTTCGTTGACCAGATCAGCGATGCGACCACAGCCAAAGTCACGCGGAGGCTTGGCCAGGATCCTCAGCCAGAGTTCCTGATTTTGAACTCGACCACGAATTCCTAAATGCGCACCCAGGTCGTCATCAATCCCGATCGAACAATTTTGCCATTCAATCGCTTCCACAGACGTGAATTCTATAACAACACCCGCCACATCGGTATGAAAGCGTGAATACGTCATCTTGCCGTCCTGCTCTCCTCCAACCAGTTCGGTCGCTGAACAGAATAACGTAACTTCCCAGATGTCGTCTTCCAAAAAGTAGTGACAGCCCATGGGAGAAAGACAATCAAACGCATGAAGATGTGACGCAACGCGATTCATAAAAGCGGCCAGCCACAATGGTGCATTGTTCATAAGGTGGGTTGTTTCGTGTGGGGTATATTTTTAAGATCGATCCTGTTCGCCCTGATCAAGTCTCAATCATTCTCCTTGAGTCTAGATCGCTTCGCATCGCTATGCGAAAAAGATAGGGCATACGAAAGCAGTTTTGATGCCGACATAGAGTGAAATACATTCACAAAAGCACATGTGTGGTGTCGTTCCGATCCACAACGCAAAAAGACTTGGAAATCAAAGCGTTTCCAAATCTCCACATTCAGGTTGATACTTGGAAACATCTCGATAAAAAGAATGCTTGAAAAAGTGTTCTCGCATCAGGTGTCAAAAAGTCTGAACACTTTTGTCTTACCGTTGTTAAGATCTGAAAACTTATCATTCAGGAAAAAAAGAAGTAAAATTTTTCGGGTACTGGAGTTTCTATAACTTTAGTTTAACCCGAACCACAGGCACTCATAGACGGCATCGATGGAATACCAGATCCATTCCAGATCAATGTCACGTGTGTGTTCAAAGCGAACACGTCTTCCATGGTATCTGGCTGTTAGGTCGCGTGACCGATTTCATCCCCGTTGTAATGTTCGTAGAAGATCCAGCCGATCTCCTCACTCAGGCGAGACAGATAGCTGCGTTTGAAATTTGTCAGCGTCATTTCAGATGTTGAACGCGGAGCCCGGATCGGATACTGAGAAATGACTTCCTTACTGTAGATATTCTCTCCCAGCCCATCACTGTCCATTTTGTAAACACTTAAATAGCACTCAGATCGCCCGCGAAACAATGTCGTGCTTCCTTCTTCGAACAGCGAAAACTTGCTTAAGTCAATGTAGATGACATAGGTCGTATTGAAGGCTTTCCCGATTTCTTCTGGACGATCCCAATCATTTTCATGAGTATCCAGCCATGCGGAAATGCGGTCGGGGTTGATCGTTTTGATGTGATTTTCCGTCAAGCGAAATGAAACGTATCGAGTCAGTTCCTGATCGATTTTGGGATGTGACCATTTGACTTCCTGAGGTGCATAGACCACCACCGCGACAACAGCATCTTTTTCTGTCATTGAGTGGTTAGTCATCTTGTCAAAATCAGGCTCAATACTCGGGGGACCACCAATCAGATAAGCAATGGGAATAAAATAGTTGCAGCCAGATTGACTCACAAATGCCATCGCCAAAATGGCCGGGATGCACATACGCAGAACGCCGGCGTTTCGAGTTATCATAGTCATTTTCACGTGAAAACCTCTGGCGATGGAAAGTGGCAAAATGGAGAGATGTCGAAAACGGAAAGTTTAAAGTCTTGAGATCAACACAGTGTCAATGTAGGGTCTGCTACAAAGTGTGAAGCAGGATTTAGTAGACATCGTCACCGGGTTTGGAATCATAAAACAGCCGTGCGAGTTCGTCGCTGATCCGCGTCACATAACGTTCCTGAAAAGTCCGTAAGGATGTCGAATCTGCGGAAACCGGATAGAGCTGGGGATAGACCGATTTGAATTCGTGCTCGAATACTAAAAATGCATTACGCTGTGTTTCGATCTCGCGAATTTCGTAAACATAGACGTTCCCCTGACAGTTCCCCCGATACATATTCGGGCTGTTTTCTTCCATATAACTAACAGATTCCAGGTCAATATGAATGATGTAATTCGAATCAAAATGCTCTGCGATCTCCTGTGGCGAACTCCACACTCCTCCAACCGAAGATAGCCAGCGATCAACTTCTCGCGAGGGGACATACTTGATGTCTTTAATCCGAAACCGTCTCAGTACAGCATCGACAAGATCGCGGTCAATTGCAGAATGTTGCGAACGCATCATCTCAGGAACCGTACACAGAACGACAACCTCTTTGTCGGCTTTGGTCAAGTCCACACGGGTTCGGCGAGTGAATTCTGATTTGACAACCGGATCACCAATCAACATCTTGCCAGCCATCACAAAGAGCGAGCATCCACTCGCCATCGTGATCATCAGGCAACACACGAATGGAAGCATCGCAGTTGCAAAGCGCAAAGAATATTTCGACATAGTCAAATGCGATCTGGGATAGCTCTGATCTCAACAGCCATAAAAGGTGGGAACGTGTGGCTGTCAGCGAGATTCCCCTTGAAATGGGCCATTCGCTGAAGATTCAGAAGGGTGAGACGTGGAAAGAGAGAAATGTAAGCCCGTCATATCCCAAAAAAGAAAACACGCAAACACATTTCTGTGGTCTGCGTGTCAGATTGCAATTTTTGTCATGGGAAAAAAGCCAGCGTCGTGTCTCTACAGCTCTCAAAATTACTACTTTTTGGGGCGGAAATAGTGTGTGGCCTGTCCAAATACACTTTCGGCAGACTCCATAATCGTTTCTGAAAGCGTCGGGTGGGCATGAATACTCTCCGCCAAATCGCGTGCAACTGCAGCCGATTCAACCGCCAAGACCCCTTCAGCGATCATCTCGCCGGCTCCAGGACCGACGATTCCCATACCCAGCAAACGTTCTGTTTTCGGTTCAAAAATTAGTTTAGTTAAGCCTTCCGTACGTCCGATCGTTTGTGCCCGGCCGGAAGCAGCCCAGGGAAATCTGGTAACGATGACGTCGCGCCCTTCGGCTTTGGCTTGCTGTTCCGTAATCCCACACCATGCCAGTTCAGGATCAGTGAAGACCACAGCAGGAATCGCGATATTATCAAACGCAGCCTTACCGCCGAGAATGGCTTCCACGGCTACTTTTGCTTCCCGAGTCGCCTTGTGGGCCAACATCGGCTCCCCTGCCACATCGCCGATCGCATAAATCTGGGGATCGTTGGTTTGTCGTTTGTTGTTGATCTTGATGAAGCCTTTTTCATCAATTTGAGCGCGTGTATTTTCCAATCCGACATTCTTACTATTCGGGCGACGTCCTACGGAAACCAGTACGCGGTCGAACATCTGAGGAGTCGTCACTCCTTCGCCTTCCAGTTCGGCTGAAATGCCATCGTTGGTTGCCGTCAATTTCTTAACCGCAGTATTCAGGTGAATGGCTTTAAATCGCGATTCCAGAATCTTTGCCAATGGTTTAACCAGATCACGATCTGCTCCCGGAAGCAGTCCGCCGGTCATCTCGACAACCGTGACTTCCGATCCTAAAGCTGCATACACAGAACCCATTTCCAGACCGATATATCCCCCACCGATCACCAGGAAGCGTTTGGGAATATCTTTAAGATCCAACGCACCAGTGGAATCCATGACTCTGTCATCACCGATATTAAATATCGGAGGCATCGCGGGTGTCGAACCGGTCGCGACAACAGCTGTGTCAAATGTCATCTGAGTTGTCGAACCGTCTTTCCCGGTAATTAACAACGTTCGAGAGTCGAGAAATCGACCATGGCCTTCCACCAGATCGACTTTTCGTGCTTTACACAACGAGGCAATCCCACCTGTCAATTGTCCTACGACTTTATTCTTGAAGTCACGCAGTTGCTTCAGATCGATTTTTGGCTCAGAAAAAGTCACTCCCCATTCGTGGGCTTCGCGAGATTCATTGATCAGCTTGGCAACATGCAGCAAAGCCTTCGAAGGAATGCATCCGCGATTCAGACAGACTCCCCCCGGGGCGACATCATCATTGACTAAGACGGTCTTTTTCCCATGATCTGCTGCTTCAAAAGCAGCCGGGTATCCGCCAGGACCGCCGCCTATGACGACAACTTCAGCATGTGCAGGAGCATTGATGGGCATAGAAATCGAGCCTTGAATGAAAGCTCAACAGACAGAATCTGCTGTCAAGCCAGATGGGGAATACAGTGATGTCTTCGCATTGGATCGTTTCACGTTATTGTTCGGCAATCAGCGTGAACTGGTCTGACATCAGATTCGAAAGTTTGACAATAAATCGTGCCGCATCAGCACCATTAACGACACGATGATCATACGAGAGAGACAATGGCAACATCAGACGCTCCTGTGGTTGGCCATTGATCATCACTAATTGCTTGGTACCCCGCGACATTCCCAGGATGGCCACTTCAGGATAACTGACAATCGGTGTGAAAAACGAGCCACCAATACCACCCAGATTGGTGATTGTAAACGTGGCCCCTTGCATGTCTTCCATAGCGAGTTTGCGGTCTCGTGCCTTTCCCGCCAAGGTCGTGATTTCATCGGCGATTTGCAGAATCGTCTTCTTGTCGACTTGTTTGACGACGGGTACGACCAGGCCGTTAGGCGTATCAACGGCAACACCAATGTTGTAATACTTCTTGTAAACGATCTCCATCGTCTGTGGATCAAGGCTGCTATTGAATTTGGGGAAGGCTTTCAACGCCGTTACAGCAGCTTTGATCGCGATGGCTGTCATCGTCACCTTCGGACCATCTTTGCCTCTTCCCTGCAAAAACATCCGTCGTGCTGCTTCAATTTCCGTGATATCGACCATCTCATGTTGAGTCACATGCGGAATCACATTCCACGACATCGTCAAATGATTGGCTGATGTTTTGCCAATCTTGTTCATCGCTTCCCGCTCGACTTCTCCAAATTTAGAGAAATCAGGCAGCGGTGGTGGAGTCATTGGACCACCGCCAGAAGCGGACGCTGATGCAGGTTTGGTCAGAATAGCTTTGACATACGCCTGGACATCTTCCGTCGTGATCCGGCCTCCCGGCCCTGTCCCTTTGACTTGATACAAATCCACTCCCAGTTCCCGTGCCGTCCGACGCGTCGATGGGCTGGCAGGGGCTGGAGGGCGATTATCTTTTCCAAGGTCACTTTGAGCGACGATCTGAGCAGGCGCAGCGGTCGCATCAGGTTGAGCAAAATGAGTTTCGCCCCCTGCCGGAACAGGAGCTCGATCGGCGTTGGGAGAAGCTGCTTTTGCAGGGGCAGATTTTTCTGGCGATGGGGATGCTGCACTTTTAGGTGTACTGGATCCGTTAGTCGATTCGACGGTCAACAAGACTCCACCCACAGTCACATTGTCGCCGGGCTTGATATGAACCTTGACAATCTTCCCGGCCACTGTTGAAGGGACTTCAGCAACGGCTTTTTCTGTTTCGATTTCCGCCACGATTTGGCCGACGGACAACGTTTCTCCTTCTTTGACCAGGACTTCGGCAACGTCAGCGGCTTTGACGCCCTCACCGACTTCGGGAAGCTTAAATTCAACCATGCCGCCTCCGTTGGGGGGCGGGCTTTTGGCTGGCGAAGGAGCAGGTTTTTCGGAGGGAGCAGAAGTCGCCGCTGACGATTGGGGCTTACTGTCAGTGTGTTTGGTTTCTGCGGGTTTGGCGTTTCCAGAATCGGTATCGACCGTCAACAACACGCCACCTACTTCAATGGTGTCTCCCTGCTTGACATGGATTTTTGTCACAGTACCTGCGACGGTCGAGGGGACTTCCGCGACAGCCTTTTCGGTTTCAATTTCAGCCACCACCTGACCTGCAGTAATGACATCCCCGACTTTGACGAGAATTTCTGCAACGTCGGCTGATTTAACGCCTTCGCCAATTTCTGGAATTTTGAATTCAGTGGGCATGAGCATGTCTCTAAGAAGTGCATCAATGGAGGCTAAAGGGAGTGTCCGACACAATGTTTTCGGGGAGACTCGACGTTTCTTTCTGACTCTACGATCTGACTAGGCAATTCGTGGATCAATCTGATCGGGATTGATTCCCAGGTCTTTGATGACTTGTGGAAGTTGATTTTTATCAAACAACCCTTCCTCGGCCAACGCATGCAACGTCGCATAGGTTGTGCATTCGGCATCAATTTCGAAATGTCGACGCAATGTCGCCCGCTCTTCACTTCGGCCAAAGCCATCGGTACCCAGAACAACATACCGTCCTGGAATCCACTGACGAATCTGATCGGCGACCAGTCGGACATTGTCGCTGGTTGAAATGAATGGGCCATCCTGACCTTCAAACGTCGCTTCAATAAATGACTTTTTGGCGTCTTGATCGGGATGCAGAGAGTTCCAGCGTGTCGTCGCCATCGCATCGCGTACCAGTTCAGAATAGCTGGTCACACTGTAGACATCCGTCCCGATGCCATATTTGTCTTTGAGGATGGTCTGGGCACGCTGGGCTTCGCGGAAAATGGTCCCCGAACCAAACAGTTGAGGTCGTTTTTTCTGATCCTTCCCGGATTCCGTGCTCGAAAATTTATAGATCCCTTTGAGGATCCCATTCATAATCGCAGTGGCATCCCCTTCTGGCATCCCTGGCATGTCGTACTGCTCGTTGTAGACTGACAGATAGTAGAAAATACTCTCGTTCTCAACGTACATGCGACGCAGACCGTCTTGAATAATGACGGCCAATTCATAGGAGTAGGCGGGGTCATAGGAGACCAGACATGGGACCGTTGTGGCCATCAACTGGCTATGTCCATCCTCATGCTGCAAGCCCTCGCCATTGAGAGTTGTCCGGCCAGAAGTTCCTCCGACCAAAAAACCCTTACACCGCGAATCAGCCGCCAGCCAGATGAGATCACCCACACGCTGAAAACCAAACATTGAGTAATAAACGTAAAACGGAATCATCTGCACGCCCAGGTTCGCATACGCGGTCCCGGCGGCGACAAAGCTGGACATGGCTCCTGCTTCGTTGATCCCTTCTTCCAGAATCTGCCCGTCTTTGGCCTCTTTGTAATACATCATCTGGTCGCGGTCGACTGGCTCGTAAAGCTGACCTTTGCTTGAATAAATCCCAAAACTGGCAAAGAAACTTTCCATCCCGAAAGTACGCGCTTCGTCAGGAATAATCGGGACAATCAACTTGCCAATTTCTTTATTACGCATCAGACCCATCAGAATGGCCCCATAGGAACCAGTTGTTGATGATGTCCCCTTGCCTTCCGTGCCCGCCATGGCCCGGGCGAAGGCTTTGTCTTCAATCGCAGGGATGTTCAATTTGTCGGTCGTTGGTTTGCGCGCCGGAAGAAATCCTCCCAGTTGCTCACGTCGAGCTTTCAGATAGGCCATCTCTTCGCTGTCTTCTGCCGGACGATAGAAGGGCATTTTTTCGACTTCTTCGTCTTTAATCGGAATATTAAACCGGGCTCGGAATTGACGAAGCTCTTCCAAATTCATTTTCTTGGTGTTGTGAGCGACGTTTCGACCTTCGCCAGCCTCTCCAAGTCCATACCCTTTTACGGTTTTGGCCAGAATGACGGTAGGAGATCCTGTATGTTCATGAGCTGCTTTATAAGCGGCATAGACTTTATTCGGATCATGACCACCACGTT
>JBGSVC010000096.1:0-7232 GCA_041753175.1 Planctomycetaceae bacterium | reverse complement strand
CAAACGACGCTTGCTCATCACCGTGTATGTAAAATTCAACTTCGCAAATTCAAACTGTCGAGACGGGAAAATCTCAAGCTGCTGGATGTACCACTCATACAACGGCCGATGAATCTCGAACTCAAGCGTACAGATCGAATGCGTCACTTCCTCAATCGAATCCGACTGCCCGTGCGCCCAGTCATAGATCGGATACAAACACCACTCATTGCCCGTTCGATGGTGATGCGCATGCAAAATTCGGTACATGATCGGGTCGCGTAAATTCATATTCGGATGTGCCATATCAATCTTGGCTCGCAGGATATGTGTCCCCTCCTTGAATTCTCCTGCCTTCATCCGCGCAAACAGATCCAGATTCTCTTCAATACTGCGATTTCGAAACGGGCTCTCTGTTCCCGGCGTCGTCACATTCCCCCGATTCATTCGGATCTCTTCCAGCGACTGGCTGTCAACATACGCCTTCCCCTCCCTAATCAGCTTCACCGCCCAGTCATAAAGCTGGCCAAAATAATCACTGGCATATAGCTCTCGTGCCCATTGGAACCCCAGCCATTGAATATCCTTTTTGATATTGTCGACATACTCCTGCGACTCTTTGGTCGGATTGGTATCGTCGAAGCGCAGATTGCACTCCCCACCAAATTCCTCGGCGATCCCAAAGTTCAGACAAATCGACTTCACATGACCCAAATGCAAATAACCATTCGGCTCCGGAGGAAATCGGGTCTGCACACGCCCTCCATGCTTGCCAGCCGCGACATCAGCCGCCACGATCTCCCGGATAAAATCGGTGTGTTCCGATGGGTGTTGTTCACTGTTCACGATAACTTTTTCTGTTGAGTCTTAAAGATCTGTTGTCATTCGGAGAGTGTTTTGTGCCTCTGAAGGCGTCTCCTGAATATGTTGAAAATCGGTCACGTTATTGGTTCGCCTTCTCATTGCGGATCCGCTGACACTCATCATACCAACGGTTCATCTCTTCATTGGCCTGCAATCTCTCGGCGATCGTCTTCTTGAGCGCATTTTCCACAAGTGTCAAATCGAGCTGTGCAGCATACGCCTCGATCCACGGCGGAATGTAGAACTCCTCAACAGGCTTCTCGCCTTCCTCAGTGTCATCAGTCATTGAGGCTCTACTCCCTTCAATGGTCTTGGTTTTATGCACAATTCACCACTCCGGCACCGTAAATCATACCAATCCAGATTCGTTCGTCACAGACAGAACATATCCAACGTCAAATTCCATTGGCAACACCAACCACCTCACAACTTCTCTTCACTCATCCCCCCGTGGCCCGCTCGATCGTTCGTTCCATCCGCACGACGCAGCGGTCTTTCCCCAGCAGTTCCATCGCTTCAAACATCCCCACGCCCGACGTCTTCCCCGTCACCGACAATCGCAACGCATGAATGATCTGGCCGATCGCAATCCCCTGCGACTCGACAAACTCATGCACCAGCCGGTCAAAATCTGACGACCTTTGCGCATTAGACATCGCCACTTGAGATTTTAATTCTTCCAGCCACCCCACAACTCCCTCGGCTTTCGAAATTCGCTTCTCAAACCCTTTCTCATCCCAGGTCATCAACGCGTCGTCCACAAAAAACTCTTCAAATCGCAGGATATCGGTAAACACAACCAGCCTCTCACCGATCGCTTCCACAATTTTCGAGAGCTCAATTTTCCGTTCACTTCGAGTCATCTCGTCCGCAGACCCGTCATAAATCCCGGCTCGCTCCAACACCGCCTGACACCCTTCCACCTTCTCTTCCAACGTCAATTGTTGCATCCAATGTGCCTGGAAACTCATCAACTTCTCCGGGTCCAAACCCGCAGCAGACTTGATCACCCGCTCCAATGAAAACTCTTTGACCATCTCCTCCAACGTGAAAAACTCGGTCTTATCATCCAGCGACCAACCTAACCTCACGAGCGCATTGAGCACACCGGCCGGCAAAAATCCCGACTGCTGGTAAAACTCCACCATCACCGGATCCAACCCCGCCACATCCTGCAGACCCAGCTTCGGGAAAATCTCCGCTCCCAGTTGAAACAGCTTCTGAAACGCCGGATGCTTCTTATATTGATCCAGCTTTCTCTTGCTGAGCTTTTCCTTTCCCCCAGGCGAGGCCACAAACGGAATATGCGCAAATTCCGGCAGTCGATAACCAAGCGCCTCATGCAACATCACCTGCAATGGCGTATTTGATAAATGCTCCTCTGCCCGGATCACATGCGTGATCTCCATCAGACCATCATCAACCACTGTCGCGAAGTTATACAAAGGCATCCCACCAGTCCTCACGATCACCGGATCGGCCATCAAACCGGCGTCAAACTTGACCTCCCCCCGCACATGATCCTTGATCACAATCGTCTTCGCGCGCGGTATCGCAAACCGCACCACAAAAGGCGTACCTGCGTCAAGCTCCTTTTGAACCTCCACGTCACTGGCCTCCAACCACGTCCGCTCATTGAGAAATGTCCGCTTTTCTTTCTCAGCTTGCTCTCGCTGCGCTTGAAACACAGCAGGCGGATCGAAATCACGATACGCTGCACGCGTTTCCAGCAATCTTGCTAATTCACGATCATAAACGTGCTGACGCTGCGATTGAAAATACGGTCCATAATTCCCTTGAATTGACTGCGTCAGCGATGAAGTCTGCCGATCAAACCCCGGACCTTCATCCCAGTCCAGCCCCAGCCAGCTAAACGCCTTCAAAATCGGAACCAGGGCAGCAGCATCATTACGCTGCTGGTCGGTATCGTCGATCCGCAACACAAACGTCCCTTGATGATGACGCGCATACAACCAGTTAAATAACGCCGTCCGCATTCCACCAATATGCATATAACCCGTCGGCGACGGGGCAAATCGCGTTCTCACGCTCATCTCGTTTTAGCTTCCTAATCACAAAGACCTGTAAACGACTGACCCGACTTCTCACACTCTCACCTCGGCTCAATCTAACTTCGCAGCCAGATCATAGAACCATCGACCCTCCGCAACAAGCAGCAGAACTCCAAGGCCAAACCACTCCCTCTAGGATCTTGACCTGACAACACCCCGATCGATTCTGTTACATTACGTTTCGCCCATTCACTCCCGGCAGCGAAATCCACAACAATGCCGACTCCCTTCTTCGTGACAGTCAGATGCTCTCGAAGTGGGAAAGCCGAACCATTTTTAGTTGAAATTCCATCCCTCTTGAAACCTCTCCGCAGGTTCGAGAGCCTTCATCTTCACAGAAACCAGCGCCATGCTCCGTATTGTTATCGCCATCTGTGTCACGACTGTCGTCTTCGTTTTACTTGTCGCCGCCGCGGGGATCTACCTGTTAACGACCGTCTCCGCTCCCCCACCCTTCTATGCCGCTGCCCTCGCGAGCACCCTCACCCCCGAACAGCGCACTGAAAACGCCCAGGCTCTCGAACAAAAAGCGATCCAGTTTCAAAAAAATGTCCTCGAAGCTCCCCCATCACTCACCGCACCCCCAACTGCAGACTCTCAGCCCAACACGCCCGACGACTCACAGAACTGGTCCATCACCATCACACAAGATGAACTCAACAGTTGGCTCATCGAACAAGACCTCTTCAAACTCCCCGAACAGATCCAGAATCCCCTCGTCGATCTGAAATCAGAACACGTCCAGATCGGGGCTAAAATCAAACAAGGGACTCTCGCCGGCTATATCTCCCTGACCGTTATCCCTGTCCTGCAGGAGCAAACACTCAGCCTCGAACTCGACTCTCTCAAAGCCGGCCTGATCGAACTCTCCGTCAAAGACATCGCCACGATGATCTTCGAGCAACTCCCCCCAGCCGCGAAAAACTCCTGCCAACTCGTCATCGACGACGAAAAAACCTTCCTGATCATCCCCCTCAAAGAGCAAAAGCCGCATCAGCCCACGCTCCAACAAATCAGCGTCGGAGATCGCGAAATCACCTTTTCCGGCTCACGCCAACAACCCTGACACATCTCAGAGTCTCGTTACTCCCTCTCAGCTCAACACTTCTCCCAACAATTCCGTCTTCCAGTCTTCGTGATGATCGTCTGCCATCGCTTCGCTGGGATGCAACAGCGCGCGACGAATCGCCAGATCACACAGTTCCTCAAAACTCATTCCCAACCGGGCCGCAGCCTTGGGCACCAGCGAATGATCGGTCATCCCGGGAACCGTGTTGACTTCCAGCACCCACGGTTCATCCGCCAGGTCCAGACGCAGATCGACTCGCGAAATTCCCCTCGTCCCCAACGCCCGACACGCCCGCTGTGCGGTTTCATACAAATTATATTGCACCGCCAGCGGCAGATCATGATCAAACAGATACAACGTCTGGTCGTCATCATATTTCGAGCGGTAATCAAAAAATCCATCCGCAGGTTTAACCTGAATCGCCGGCAAGGGTTTATGGTCCATAAACGCCACCGTCCACTCCGTCCCCTGAATCGCCCGCTCAACAAGCACCAGATCATCAAATTGCAACGACTGCTCGATTGCGCCCAGCAGATTGTCAATCGAATCGACCCATGTCACCCCCAGGCTCGAACCCTGCGCGTTGGGCTTAACGACCACCGGCATCCCCAGTCGCTCCACGACGCTAAAAATCTCACTGTGACGGTCGTCTAACGAAAACACCGTATGGTCGTGATGCACTTTCCGGGAAACCGCCAGATACTCTGGCGTTGAAATATAATTCGTGCGAAAAATCTGCTTGGCGGCCCGCTTGTCAAACGCATGCTTCGACGACACCGAACCCGAACCCGTAAATGGTAAACCCGCCTGCTCAAGGACCTTCTGGATTTGTCCGTCTTCCCCAAATGTCCCATGCAACGCGATAAACGCCACGTCCCACTTCGACCACGAAACGCTCTCCACTGCAGTCTCCGACGGATCGAGCAGACTCACCTCATGCCCCGACTTGCTCAACGCCGCAACAACGGCTTCCCCACTCTTCAACGAAATCTCACGCTCTAGCGAAGGACCACCAGCTAACACCACCACGCGATATCGTTCCATAACTGTTTCCTCTGTGTTCGTGGCCCGCATTCTCAACCTGCAACAACACCACCTGAAGCCCTCTGCCAGGACGACTCCGTTCATGTTGAAAAAAACGACACCCGAAAACAGGCTCACTAATTGGCTCGTCGTTCCAAGACCCCCATCTCCTCTCCCGAGAGCGGATGAAGCCGGGTCAAGTCGATGATCTTCCATTCATCTCCTGTTTTCGTCCATGTCAATAACCACCGCGACGCCACATGCTGTTCAAAATCCTGTCCCATATTCTGAGCCACTGGATTCATCGCAAATGTTCCATTGGCCCGAAAGTGAGTCTTGGCTGTCTGGCCGTCCGGATTCATTGTCACTTGTAAATCCGAAACTCCCAGATCTTCCTTGACATCCACCAACGTCATCCCGGCTCGAATCACCCCCGCAATCTCAGGCTTCTGAGAAGATGCAAAGTTCGATGTCTTTTCGATGTCTCCAGAAACACAAGCCTCTGCCAAGTGGTAGACGCTCTGTTCCAATCGTTCTGCATCCGTGACAATGACACGCTCAATAATAAAAATGCCCGTTGCCGCCAACAGACATCCCATCATCAAACCCAGCATCAACACTTTGCGATTGTGTGAATAAAGATACGTAAATACACAAAAACCTAGCAGACACACCATCACTGGCTGCCATGCCGACTCAGTGATCCACATCGCGCACCCTGTTTCTAACCGGATGCAACTCGAATCACTTCCCATTGCATCAGGGATATTTTATATGTTTGAAAGGTTTTGGTAAAGAGGGGTTTCCGGCCCCCGCACTATTTCAGACAAATCACTCAATAAAGACTCCCCAATTCCCCCAAAGTCGACGTCAAACTTCGAAGTCATCGAACAATCGCCACCCTTTCATACGCCTCCCGCCCCCCGGCTTCGAAGTCGATTCACTCGGAAATCCCAAAAATCAACGTCCTGCCCCCTTCTCAATCAACACCACCCCACCCACCATTCACAGTTCACAAAAAAAGCCCTCGCTGTCCCAGCCAGGGCTTTTTTCATCAATACTCTCAATAGCAGCTTACAATTCCAGACCTCTTAAAGATACATACCTCTTACAGATACATATTGATCAGATTTTCCAGATACTCCTGCCGTCCTGACGTGTTGGCCTGAGAATTCCCTTTCTCCAACATATACTTCTCCAGAGTCTCGAAACTGGCAGACCCGTCCTCGATCGCTTTCCCAATTCCCGAATCATAACTGGCATAGCGATCTGCAACGAATTGATCCAGCAAACCCTCTTGACGAATCGCAGCGGCGATCTTCGTTCCCCGGGCAAACGCATCCATTCCGCCGACGTGCGCGTGGAATAAATCAACCGGCTCAAACGATTCTCGTCGCACCTTGGCATCAAAGTTGACACCACCGGGCTTCAATCCTCCCTGCTTGAGAATCACCAGCATGATCTGAGTCGTTAAATAGATGTCAGTCGGAAACTGGTCCGTATCCCAGCCCAACAACAAATCACCGGTATTGGCATCAATCGAACCCAATACCCCCTGAATCCGACACGTTTCCAACTCATGCATCATCGTATGACCGGCCAGCGTCGCATGGTTGGTTTCGATGTTGAGTTTCACATCGTTCTCCAGGCCGTTGGCTCTCAAAAAGTTCATACAGGTCGCTGCATCATAATCATACTGATGCTTGGTCGGCTCTTTGGGCTTGGGCTCAAACAAAAACTGCCCCTTGAAACCGATCTTACGGGCATAGTCTTTGGCCATGTGCATAAACCGCGCGAGGTGATCGAGCTCCCGCTTCATATCGGTATTAAACAGGTTGTGATATCCTTCTCGCCCCCCCCAAAACACATAATTCTCCCCGCCAAGCTCATGCGTCACCTCAATCGCTTTTTTCACCTGGGCGGCTGCAAAGGCAAACACATCCGCATTACAACTCGTCGCCGCTCCGTGCATAAATCGCGGGTTGGAAAACAGATTCGCTGTCCCCCACAACAACTTGATCCCCGTACGCTTCTGCGACTCTTTGAGTTTACTAACTATTCGATCAAGAATCTGATTGCTCTCTTTGAGTGTCGCCCCTTCCGGCGCGATATCACGGTCGTGGAAGCAATAATACTCCACTCCCAGTTTCTCGATAAATTCAAACGCCACATCGACTCTCTTGAGAGCATTTTCCACGCTGTCGCTGCCATCATCCCATGGCCGA
>JBGSVC010000095.1:0-6530 GCA_041753175.1 Planctomycetaceae bacterium | reverse complement strand
TTGCATATTATGACATCACCTGCTTTGCAACCACTATCCAGCACTCACTCCCCCCAAACCCGCCTTCCCCTCAAAGACCATTTTTTCATACAACACCGATGGAAATACCCACATACCATCGCGCGCATCCCCCATGACTCTCACAGACTCCCTCCGCAGACTCCCCATCGTCATGCTGCTGTGCATCTACGCACTGCTGGCACTGGGACTCTCCGCCATCGCCTTCAGTGATCATCTCGTCGGACAGTCAGACTTCTACACCAAACAACTCCTCTGGGGAATCCTCGGCTCCGGAGTTCTCATCCTCTCCGCCACCATCCACTACAAACGCTGGATGCCATACAGCTACCTGCTGTTCTTCGGCAACCTTCTTCTGCTCGTCATCGTTTTCTATCTCCCCGCCAAATATGGATCACATCGCTGGATCCCTCTAGGACCACTCACGCTCCAACCCTCTGAACTCGCCAAAATCTCCTACATCATGGCCCTGGCTCATTATCTCATCTACGCACGCAACTACACCCGACTCCTGGGCCTCATTGTCCCCTTCCTCATCACCGGTATCCCCATGGCTCTCATCCTCAAAGAGCCCGACTTGGGAACCTCACTACTCTTTATCCCAATGCTCTTCGCGATGCTCTTCGCCGCCGGAGCACGCTGGCATCATCTCCTTCTTCTGGTCTGTCTCGGAGTTGCCTCTCTCCCTTTACTCTGGCAGGGCATGAACGCAGAACAAAAATCTCGTGTCACAACCGTCTTCTCCCAACAGGATTCAGGCACCGCACCCCGTGGCGATGGCTATCACCTTCATCAGTCCAAACGCATGCTCGCCACCGGCGGACTCTGGGGACTCGCACAACGCACCGACGCCACCCCCGATGATTTTGATGTCCACCTTCCCGCCTCTCGAACCGACTTCATCTTCTGCCGCATCGGACAACGCTACGGCTTCGCGGGTTGCATCGCACTGTTGATCTTCTACCTGACTCTCGTCGGCAACGGACTCCTCATCGCCGCCTCGACCGAAGACCCCTTCGGACGACTTCTCGTCGTCGGCATCTGCACGCTCATCGCCTCTCAACTCATCATCAATGTCGCCATGACCGTCGGACTCATGCCCATCACCGGCTTGACGCTCCCCTTGGTCAGCTACGGCGGCTCCAGCCTCATGGTCACTTTTGCCAGTCTCGGCCTGATCATCAACGTCGCCCTCCGACCCGATTTCGACATGCTCGGCGAAACCTTCCGTCAATAATCAGTCCTCACTCATCACACCGCGCACATCAGCCCCGTCACCTTCCTCTTCCCATTACGCACAATCCCGTTCACAATACTCAATACACCTTCTCTCCCTGAAAGCTCCCCCATGCACCTGCATCGTCAACTCCTGTTTTCGTTAACCATCCTCCTCACGCTCGTTTCAAACGCGCCCGCCACACAACCTCCCCCAGGCTTCCAGCCCCTCTTCGATGGACAATCCCTCCAGGGCTGGTATGGCAACAACCCCCACACCCTCGCCAAACTCACCGGCGAAAAAAAGCAGGCAGCTCTCCAACAGATGAAACAGGAATTCGCCTCCCACTGGCGCATCGAACACGGCGAACTCGTCAACGATGGCACAGGACCCTATGCCACCACAGCTCAAGACTACGGCGACATCGAACTCATGCTCGAATACAAAACCGTCCCGCTCGCCGACAGCGGGATCTATCTAAGAGGCTCACCACATATTCAAATCTGGGATACCACCCACGCCGGCGGGAAATGGAACCTCAACGCCGATAAAGGCTCCGGTGGACTCTACAACAACTCCCCACAAACTCCCGGACAACTCCCTCTCGTCCACGCCGACAAACACTTCGGACAATGGAACTCCCTGCGTATCAAACAAATCGGCGACAAAACCTCCGTCTGGCTCAACGATCAACTCGTCGTCGACCAGGCCATCATGGAAAACTACTGGGACCGCACACAGCCTCTCCCTCCCACCGGCCCCATCATGCTCCAAACCCACGGCGGCGAAATCCGCTGGCGAAACATCTGGATCAAAATCCTAAACTAACCCCACCCAGTCATCAATCCGATCCAACACAAACTCCTACCCCATCACCGTCAAGACAACAAAAAATTCACAAACTCTCACCCCCACCTGTTAGTGGTGAGCTAACAGGTCCATGTATTGGTCGAGAAATCAAAAGCCCCACCCCCAACGCCCCCGCACCCGTCCATGTCCTCCGTTACTCTGTAATCAATAATTCTTCTCTACTTCCTCTTCTTCTCCCTCCCCGGGAGGGCGAGGCTCCGCCCGAGCCGCTACGCCCGCGCTCGACCCCCATCGCCCGCCCTCTCCCCCAAAGCCCTAACGCCAAATCCCTCTTTTCTCCCCCTCCGTGTCCTCCGCGGCTCCGTGTTAAATAATTCTTCTCTTCCCTCTTCCTATTCCTCCCCTCTCCGGGAGGGCGAACCTCCGTGTGAGCCGCTACGCCCGCACTCGACCCCCAACCCCCGCCCTCTCTCCCCTAATCCCAAACGCCTAACGCCTAAGCCCTCTCTCCCCGGCGCAACATTTCTCCCTAAAGTCCCGTAGGCTGTGTTAAAGCTTTGCGCTCCCACCATCAACGTTGCAACAAGCGTCTGCAACCCGAAACCTCTCAACGCCCGAAGACGTCCTCTGCGACGTCCGACACCAACCCGCCCTATACGCACTTATTCTATTAGCTCATATCTCAAACCAATTACAGAACGATCAGCGATCTCCAGGTCTCCTTGTAATACTTGATCCCTGGCATCTTTTCCTACCAAATAGTGCTTATCAACAATACCATCCATGCGTCTTACACCAATCTTTCCCATGCTTTTTAATATTCTCCACACTCTCGTTACAAAATCCTTCATGGAAAGATCATCCTTATTATATCCAACTCCTATAGTTCCTGAACGTAATTGACCATTTTTAATGATGCATCTAAGAAATTGAATCACGCACCCACTGATTGGTCCCTGGATTTGTCCATCTTTACGACGAATCGTCGGAAGATCTTCAATTTGGCGATTATATAGATATACTCGACCGGTTTGACACGAGACGATGTCTTCACGAACGACTGGAGTGTTAGCCCAAACTTGATCATCAATAAACATAATACCGGAAATGTTCCGCTTAAGCAGTTCCGAGAACTCAGACTCATCATGCTCTGTCATAAATACCTGTAACTGTTTCAATACACTCATACCGAAAAATCCTTACTTATCCAATCTCGTAGGCTGTGCTAAAGCTTTGCACTACCCACCATCAACGTTGCAACAAGCGTCTGCAACCCGAAACCTCTCAACGCCCGAAAACGCCCTCTGCGATAACTCCCACCACCGCGCGACCATGGTGGCGTGCGCCGACCCTTAACCCACCCTACGTCTCCAAAATTGCATGAATCCGAAATCATAATAAGCCCTCCTTGCCCTGATCTAGACTGCCCTTATTAACTCTTTTTGACAGAAGAAAAGTCGCAAAAAAAATGAACCATGAGAATAAGATCATAGAAAGGCTAAAAACAATATAGTTCCAGCAGGAATTGATTTCGACCTCGTCCTGAATAGGTTCGCTTAAAGCTTGAAAGTAATCGCGGACAAAGAAAAATAGTCCGCTGAGACAAACTCCTTGAACGTATAAACACGTGAAGCGAATTGTTTCAATTAGACAGAAAATAGTAGTAGCCCTAGGCAGTTTACGACCATCAGAACTGATCGCCAATATGAGCTTGATCCACTGATAATCGTTTCTGGCCTGTGGATCGGGTTCCTGCGTCCGAATTGCTATTCCGCATTGGCTGGATAGTGGTGGACAATAACACCTGGTTCGAATATTTCTGTCTGCAACGGGGACATCGGATCAGCCCACGGCACATTTACATCAGTCCAGAGGAGCTCTTGAACTTCTGCAGTTCCAAACGAAAGCATGTCGGGCCGCTCTTTATCCCGGCTCCTCAATAAGAGCGATTTGACTCGCGTGGGATACCATACCAGCCCATCACCACCGTACTCCACAGACATTGCCGTTTTCAGCTTCCATTCACTTCCGTCGTAGATCCAAGTACGGTTTCCGGTGTATCTGGGTGACGGCAACAGCGCGATGGTATGAACGGTGAACATCTCAAATCCATTCTTCTGGCTTTTAGCGTAGAGAATAATCTGATCGTTGTTCGCCTTTGCTGCCAGAGAGGCGTCAAGTGCTGAATTTGCCCAATTGCTATAGTCGTGGGACCGGTCAAGTAGGTAATGCGGGACCAAGTGCGCCAATCTGAGCGGAAACAAATAAGCGCGGCTCGAGTCCGGCAGCCAATCGGGACTATTTATCAAGAAGGTTGGCGGAGCATCGTTCCCTGAAAACTCTTCTGTGTACTCTGTCCGTTCAGGACCTCTGAAGAACTTGGTTACTGCATCAGGGAAGATCGATTGCTGGTAAACTAATGAGGGCTCACGTCTACTGTCGAACCGGATTTGATGTTCGATTGTATGCGCTTGTTGCCACGTGCCTTGGTCGAATCTGAATACTTGACGTTTCACAACAACATTGGCACTGATCACCGTGTGATTGAGAACACAATCAGACGCCAATGCCTGCCACTCGCTGGATTCCAAGGCCTTGCCAGAGCTTTCCTCGATAAACTCTCCCGGTCCTTCCTTCGCCAATAGCTCTAACGTGCCGGAGCTCGTCACCGAAGCGGGGCGTTCTGCGCCAGAAATTGACGAAAACACCGCAAAGAATATCGCAAGGGCCAATCTTTTCATATGGTCACCGCTTCCTCATCAGCAATGCAGGTGCGCCGCTTCACGCTAGCGACACTCCTGCAATGAAACCTATCCAATCTCGTAGGCTGTGCTAAAGCTCTGCGCTACCCATTATCAACGTTGCAACACTCGTCTGCAATCCGAAACCTCTCAACGCATGAAGACGTCCTCTGCGACGTCCGACACGAACCCGCCTTATTCTATTAGTTCATATCTCAAACAAATTACAGAACGATCAGCGATCTCCTTTTAATACTTGATCCCTGGCATCTATTCCTACCAAATAGTGCTTATCGACAATCCCACCCCTACGTGCTAACCAATTATTGAGACAGAAAATAGTTTGCCCTGCCAGCCCAAAATCGACAAAAGTAAACCCCAATACCGAAACGCTCACTCGTTTCAATTTCGCATAAGAAAACTTTGCAATCCAGTTTTTCAAACGGTAGGATCAACCTGTATCACGTCAAACTGTTCAAACAGCAATCATCAAATCTGACCTCGAACTCCATTTCCTTCCACTTCACATTTCTCAGGACACGTCACAATGCGCCAACAGTTCTTCTCTGCCTGCCTCGTAATGGCACTGACAACCCCCGCCTTCTCACAATACGGAGGCGGTTTACCTCAACCGCCAGACTCCGATGTCGTTGTCAGTCCCAACGATCGACAAGTCAATGAACTCTACAAACGTCTCGTCGCCCAAATGCCCTCGACGGCCGCATTGCAAGACCCAAACGCTGCCCCCACCGTTCACATCCACACCAATCATACCGCTGCCGAAAAAGCCATCACCGCCAAACTCAACCAGCCAATCACGTTCTCCTACGAAGGCATCGGCCTCTCCGAAGTGATGCAATACATCGCCGAGTCACAACAAATCCCGATCGTCATCGAAGAAGATGCGCTCAACGATGAAGGCATCCCTCTCTCAGAACCGATCCACTTCGCTCTTGCACAAATCCCCATCAAAAGCGGACTCAAAATTATGCTTTCACCATTAGGCCTCACCTATGTCGTGGAAGACAACTCGCTGAAAATCACCACCATAACCGCCGCCGATGAAAAATCGATGATCTGTTTCTATGACACCCGCGAACTCGGCTACATTCTCTTCACCGATTTCGATGTCATCATCAACGCCATCCAATCTCAAACCGGTGATGATTACTCTTGGGACGCCGGCGGAGGCGTCGGTTCGATTACAGCCTTCCCCGGCGGACTTCTCATCAAGAACACCCAAAAAGTCCATGAACAAATCGCCGACTTCTTCAAACTCCTCGAACAACAATACGCCAAGCCCGCAACTTCCGATGAGCAAAACCAATATGCTCCACCCAAACCGCAACCCGATTTTGCTCCACCCAAACCGCAAAATTAAGCCGCACATAGGCGGCGTGCCATGCTTGTAGTCAATTAAACTCCACCTGCCATCCTCGCAGCTTTCAGGTGAGCATGTGATTATACCTCTTGATTCAGCGTCGAACAACTTCGCAGAACCCGACAGCTCAAAACCTCCAGACCGTAGGCTGGGATGAGCAACGCGTCTCCCAGCAATCGAGCGTCCAATAAATACCTAAACAAACACCATCCCCCATCCTCTCCCACCTAATCCCTAAGCCATAACACCTAATCTTCTCTCCCCCCTCCGTGTCCTTGTATGTTACCAAAGTCATCAAATGCTACACTGAAGACACCCTTCAAAGAACCGGCGAAGCGTAGCGTAGCCGGTTCTTTGAAGGACG
>JBGSVC010000094.1:0-3458 GCA_041753175.1 Planctomycetaceae bacterium | reverse complement strand
TTTGCGTCTGGCTCAAAAATGCCACACTCCCTGCAAGCATCATGAACAAACCTGCTGACATCATCGTTTTCATCGCTTATAACCCCCTCGCGTGTCTTAAAATAGGTCACTGCGCTCGCACACCATGACCAGTGAACATCGCCGCCCGAACGGCCCACTGGCCAAGACAAATTCCGATTGCGGCAACCGGCAGTCAAAAGATTTATCGACATCTGACTGCCCCTGCATCAGGAAATTTCGTTACAATCGCTACAGTCAACAGTCACATAACCTTGCCACAGGTCCGGAAAGTCAGCGAACAATCAGGGAGGAATCTTCGCATATGGCGTTAAATTGGAAAACAAGCGTTGTTTGGATGAGCGTTTGGATTTTGTGGGTCACTGCGAACCCGTATTTGCTTGCGGCTCAGGAAGTCGAAATCGATCTCAGGCCCGCCCTTGAGATTTCTGCACAAGAGGTCATGCCGCACGTGATGTTCCTGGCAGGCCCTGAACTCAAAGGTCGAGGCAAAGTTGGTCGACCCCTGGCATCGACTTACATTCAACATCATTTTCAATCTCTGGGGCTCCTTCCCCTGTTTACAGGAAACAGTTATTTCCAGCCCATTCCCGGACCGGCTGACGAAAATGGTCAAAAGACAACACAAGGTCATAATGTCGCCGCCATGCTTGTCGGACATGATCCACTTCTCAAGGACGAAGTGATTATCGTCTCCGCACATTACGACCATCTGGGATTCAATGATGAAGCCGTTTATCCAGGTGCAGACGACAACGCATCAGGCGTATCGATGTTGCTGGAAGTCGCTGAGAAATTGGCGCCAATGTCATTGGAGCGCACGGTGGTTTTCGTCGCCTTTGATCTGGAAGAACGTGGATTGATCGGGTCACGCTGGTTTTTAGCACACCCACCTTGCCCCAAAGAAGCGATCAAGTATTTCATCACCGCAGATATGATCGGACGCTCTCTGGGAGGGCTGGACATTCCTGCTGTCTTTATTACTGGCAGTGAACGTTCTCCTGCCGTCAGACCAATCCTTGATGCCATCCCCCGTGCCTCAGGTCTCGAATATCACATGCTTGGTGTCGACCTGATCGGCACACGCAGTGATTATGGCCCCTTTCGTGACGAAGAGATTCCGTTTCTGTTTTTCTCCACTGGTGAGCATCCTGATTATCATTCCCCGCGCGATACCCCCGATAAAATTGAATACGAAAAACTGGCAGCGATCTCAGGCATGATCGGAAACCTGGTCGTGGAACTTGCGACCATGCCACAAGTTCCAGCATGGACCGACACCCCCGAGACAGGAATGGAAGAAGTCCAGCTGTTACTCACCGTAACCCGAGAATTGCTCGATCCTAAACACGACAAAGAGATTACGGCCCCCCAGCGTTTCATCATCACCCAGGCACACAATTACGCAACAGGAATTGAAAAACGAGGACGCATTCTGCCTGAGGAACGAAAATTTTTGTTACGTTCTGCGCAGATGCTGATGTTGAGCGTCTTTTAAGTTAAATCTCATGTATCAGATTCACTCCCGCCCCCCAACGTCTAAAGAATTGTACGACCTGCGTCAGCGACAGCGAACGACCTTGTTCTCAAAGTTGTTTGTCGGTGCTGCTTTCGCCGTCGTCCCATTTTTGCTTATGGGACAACTCTGCTGGTGGTTGGCAACGCTGTTTGATCCTGGGCATCAGGAACTTTGGCGGTGGGTCGGTTATGGAGCAGTCGGGTACACGTTTTACATCATGACACAACCGGTCGTTTCTTTCTGGAAGACAGAATCTGCCGCAATCCAGGCAGATCTCAACGAACAGGTTATTGAAGAAATAGCCGTCAGCTATACCGCTGCCTGTCAATTCACTCCAAGTGAAAACGGCATCAGCGATTCCAATCTTGATCTGCCGATGCTTGAGTTTGCACTTGATGACAGACGGACATTGTTATTAGTCGGGATTTATCTGCTCGATCCACAAACCTATGAAGCCGGCTATGTCGACCATCCAGAATCTGGCGAGGATCTTCCACAGGAGTCGTCTTTCAATCAACTCCCTCCTCCGTTTGCGTTTCCCTCTGATCGCTTTGTCGTCACCCGTTGGAGACATTGCGGCACCGTATTATCAATCCGAATCCACGGTGGCTATCTTCCGCCTGAATCGAGAGACATGGAATATTTCAAATCACGCTACCAGTTTAATGATTTGAACTTGCCATCGCAGATTTTGGAGACACCGCCGCCAGATCAATTGAGATTAGCGACAGGTTGACCGTCAGATCCAGAACATACTGCGCGTAGCCCTAGCGGGTACTGGCAGCGCGCAATGTGGTAAACAACGTAAAAAAACGACCAAACTCCGCTACAGATACGCGCAACGCGTACTAAAATAACGGCTCATACCCAGCCAGTCGTCGCCACATGGAAAGCTGTCCCAAATGCATCGCGACATGACCAGTCAGTAAAAACGCAGTAAAGTCGCTCAACAGCGGCAGCTTTGACCGACTTCGCTCATGGGGATTGTCTTCCGACATTTTTTCGTCAGAAAGCCCTAAGTAGATTTCCCGGGAGAGGGCAAAACTCTCTTCGAACGCCGACATCAATTCGCTTTTCGACGGATATCGTGCTGCATCGTCGGTGGGTATGGTCTTTCCTTTAAAGAGCAGATCCCATGCAGCAGGATAGACAGGCGTCTTTCCCGCGAGATTGGCAAAAAAACTGGTCGTTGTCACCAAGTGTCCGATTGACCACATGGGATGGTTAATTCCGGCCGACGGTTGCCAGACCATTTTCTCCTCAGGAATTTCAGAGATGATCGTCTGGGCATTGCCCGTGAGAAACAGATTTTGTTTGGTCGTCGTCTCTCTGGAATCAATCATGAGGTGTAGTCCTGTAGGGATGGCAAATAAAGCAATAGGAAATTGAATCCGGTAGAAAATCTGGTTGATCGCCCGACAGCGCGACCTCTTGTCTATCAGTTCACAACTTCTGATTTTAGCGATTGTAACGATTCTGTCACGTTGATGTGAACAAGTCACTGACATTCGGGGCTTCGGTGAGTTTAACGGCGATGCCGGAAGATGCGGACAATGTATGCTTTTTTGACAGAGTCACGCAGAAATTCTGGAATTGGCTCAAGTTTCGCGAGAACGAAATTTGCATCCTGATTTTTGCAACCGCATAATGGGTGTCAGGTGTCGGCCACAAACACGGCGTCATCGAATCCCCCCAAGAGAAAACAACTGTGAACGAATTGAGGAGAGAGTCATGAAGCGTTTGATGATTGCGCTGTCGATGTTGGCAACCGCCATCGTCGCGGCACCTGCCCAGGCTGGAATGTACTGCGGCGGTTCGAGCTATAATTGTTGTCCCACGACTGCTTGTCAGCCCTCATCCTGCTACACGACGTGCAAGATCGAACGCGAAACCTGCTACAAAACCGTTTATGAAACCGTAT
>JBGSVC010000093.1:0-13526 GCA_041753175.1 Planctomycetaceae bacterium | reverse complement strand
GCATCGTTGATTCCATCTCCGATGAAGATTGTTTTGGCCTGTTCGTTTTCCAGACGGACTCGTTCCAGTTTTTGTTCGGGGGATTGTCCTGCATAGACTTCTTTAATGCCGACGATATCGGCCAGGTATTGAACTTCCGATTCTCGGTCACCCGAAACCAACATGGCGCGTTGAATATTGTGTTTGGGAGAGAGGTGGGAAATGAATGGTTTTCCATCGGGTCGAGGCTTGTCTCGAAAACGGTATGTGGCGGCATAAAGGCCATCAATGGTGATGAGGCATTCCAGTCCTCCTGCCAGCGGCGGAAGCTGGCTTTCAAGGTCAGGCTGGGCGGCCAGCAGTTTTTTTCGACTTGTCACCTGGACGCGATGCCCTCCCACCAGACCAGTGAGGCCTTCCCCCGGACGTTCGCTGATTTCCTGAACTTCCTGAAAAGCGATCTGTTCTGAAACAGCCTGTTTGACAATCGACTCAGAGAGAGGATGTTTGGAGTATCGTTCCAGAGACCCGACCAAAGAGAGGACATGCGAACTTTGAATTCCTGGCCGACAGATTTGTTCGGTTAAATCGGGACGACCATAAGTCAATGTGCCGGTTTTGTCGAAAATCAGCGTTCGACATTGAGACGCTGCTTCCAGCGAAGCCGGGTTTTTGATGATGATGGCGCGGCGTGCCGACAAGGAAATTGAACCAATGATCGCGACTGGAATGGCGATCAATAAGGGACACGGAGTTGCGACGACCATGACGGCCAGAAAACGGATGGGGTCACTGGAGACAATCCAAGCTGAGACTCCGATCAATACTGCGAGCGGTGTGTACCAAGCCCCCAGATGCTCAGCAATACGTCGGATCTGCGGCTTGTTTTGTTCTGAGTCCTGCATCACTTTCATGATGCGGGCATATCGAGAATCGATGGCTAATTTCTCGGCTCGAATGGTGATGGCGGTTTCACCGTTGATGGCTCCCGAGAGGACATCCGAACCGGGAGTTTTGGCAATCTGATATGGCTCTCCGGTGAGGTAGGATTCGTCCATGACGCCTCTCCCTTGAATGACGGTACCGTCGACGGGGGAGATTTCGTGTGGGTAAATCACGATGGCATCGCCGATGGAAATTTGATCCAAGGGGATATCTTCGAGGTGGTCGTTGGTTTTTCGGTGGGCGATGGAGGGGAGTCTTTTACTGAGTGCTTCGAGCACTGATGATGCGCGCCGGATGGCATAGGCTTCGAGCGCCTCACCGCCGGAGAGCATGAGGACGACAAGTGTCCCGGCGAGATATTCACCCAACAAAACGCTTGTGACGATTGAGATTCCGGCGAGAAGATCAGAGCCGAATTCACGAGTGAGCAGTTTTTTTAAGAGATCCCAAACGAGGGGAATTCCGCCGAGAAGGAGTGTGGCATACAGCGGAAGTTCAGCGAGTTGAGGGTCGACATGCGCATAATGCATCGTCAAATGAGTAATGATGGCCACAATCGCCATCAGCGCGATGGCTGTCTGAAGATAATTTGTTTTAATAGGAAGACTCATTGAGGGCCATTGAAAGGGAACAATTCGCTAGTGATCGAGACTGTGATTATATCAGACTCGCCACATTTCGAACATTTGGCAGGCACACAGAATGCGACTTTCAGTCGATTGCTTCTGTGTTGCCCCAGGCCCCTTGTTGATATTGTTTGAGCGTCTGGTTGTGTTTTGTCCAGACGATTTCGATGGCTCCCTCGGCTGTTGATCGTCTGCGGGCAGAAGGATAGACCGTCGAAAGGTAGGTCATGTTGTCCATGCGTTGGGAAGAACTGGCGATGGCGACTTTGGGGTTGGTCCACTTTCCCATCGAAGGTGGATTGGAGCCTTGTGCTCCATGATGAGGCATCAATAAAACATCCTGAGGGGCAAGAGTGGTGGACTTCATCAAGGCATCGAGTCCGTCGCGTTCGATGTCGCCGGTCAGTAGTAGAGACTTTTGGGCGAAGCTGATACGGAGAACAATACTGTTGGCGTTGTCGTGTTGGCTCCAGGTTTGCGGATCGGCATGAGGATGAAGAATTTCAATTTGAGCGCGATCATCGAGGTGGAGAGTGTCGCCTTGTTGAATAAAGCGGATCTTGCCTTTGTTTTGAATGATCTGTTCGCAGATGGAGTTTAGAGAGGTGCTTTCTTCCCGAAACGAAGCAGGCGATAGGAGAACCTGATCAATTGGTATCAGACGCGATAAATGCCCGAGGAGATTGTAGTGGTCTGAATCGGTATGTGAGATGATGACTGCAGCGAGTCGGTGAATGCCCATGGCGTGCAGATTTCGCTGCAGCGAAACGACGGAGTACGGAGAGCCGTAAAACGATCCTGCATCGACTAAGATCGCTTGCCTGTTGGGGAACTGCACGATGGTGGCGTTCCCGTGGCCGACGGCGTGACAGCGGATTGTTAATGAATGTGGCAAAAGATGATATTGCCATAATGGCCATGATAACCCAAGTGTGATCCAGGCCAGCATCAACGTCAGACAGGTACGATGCATCGCTGTGAAGCGACGATGATTCGAGTGGAGGATCAAGGGACAAAATGCGATGATGTAATAGATCACTATCCAACTCAAAGTAGGGTCGGGCAGTTGATTGACGGTGGCTGGAAGATATTCCAACAGCGAAACTGATGCCGAGAACAAACGTAAAAATAGGACAAAAGGCATCGCCAGCCAGGAGGATATAAGAAGAGGCAACAACGAACTGACTAATGTGACAATTCCAAAAAATAGAACGGGCGTTAACAAGAGTAAGGAGATTGGCCACGTGAGCAATAAGCTGACAACTGAAAATCTTCCAAAGATCGCGATCAGGTAGGGTGAGGTGATGAGGAGGATCGATGCGGGAATCCAGAGGATGGCGAACTGCTGTTTCTCCCAGAATGTTTGCACGAGATGTTGCCAGGAATTGATCAACGTGGTGGGAATTAGCGGTGGACGTTGCAGGAGATGAAATTGATAGACTCTTTCTGCCAGACTGATGGCGTATAGCGAGAGGAAGGAGAGTTGAGCACCGACATCTTCCAACGAAGCCGGATCGATGAGCAGCAGGATGATCGTCGAGATGATGAGCAAGTGATCGAGCGGCGGACGACGAAAGAGTACACTTCCCGAGATCCAGCCGAGTGCCAGAAACCCTGCACGCATGACAGGGGGGCGAAGTTCGATGAGAGTCAGATAGCCAAGAATGAGGATCAACAGGCATGCCAGTCGAAGCAGATTATGCATCGGAAATGCTCGCAAAAGGAACGCGAAGAGTCCGATGATCATGGCCAGATGGAGTCCGGAAATGGAGATGAGGTGAATCAGTCCGGTGTTTTTGAAGGCATCGATCAGGTCAGGGGAAAGTTGATCCCGGTTCCCCAAGAGAAGCGCAATGGCCAACGCAGAGACATCCGAGGGGAGGATTTGCTGGAGTCGGGTGCGCAGAGCCAATTGCATCGATTGGCGAAGTTCCCACAACGAAGAGAATTGTGTGGAAGGAGTTGATTGAATGACCGTCAGGGCGTCGGGGTGGTCGACGCGGAGTGTTCCGTCGAGATGGTGTAAGTCGAGCCAATATGCGTAGTCGAATTCGTGGGGGTTGAGAGGGGCGGCGGGCTGACGAAGAAGTCCCCACACCCGAACACGATCGCCGGGAGAAAGGAGCGATTGATCGCCATCGATGGTCACGATTAATCTGCCGGAGATGGACTCTGACTGAGTTTGTGACAAGAGCCTTGACGTGCGTACGGTGAAGGTGGAATAGGATTCTTGAGACTGGCCTGGCAAAAGTGTTTGTCGGATTTTTAGCGTTGGGGGTGA
Source organism: Planctomycetaceae bacterium (assembly GCA_041753175.1). Lineage (GTDB taxonomy): Bacteria > Planctomycetota > Planctomycetia > Planctomycetales > Planctomycetaceae > SXPC01. The sequence continues at coordinate 9,695 of JBGSVC010000093.1, read as the reverse complement.
CTCAATCACACCTTCCAGATGCACGATCTGGCCTTGATCGTGGACATAACTGCGAATGCTGTTTGAGGGGGTGGTGTGTGCTCTGGAGTGCGCGATGAGGCCGCTGGCTGTTATGAGTGACAGCAGAAGAGTTAATTGGGAAATGACAGGAGAGCGCTTTGTCAAATGCCACAGACAGAGAAAGATGGCGGAACATGAGAACCAGGAAAAACTCGTCAGAGGGGTGATTTTTTCGAGCAGCACGCCGCAGACCATCATCAAAAGCAGCCAGGCGGCGGAGGTGATCTGCGGCATGACCATTATCTGTTATCGCAAAGATGTTCTGAAACGATCATTGGGAAGACGACACGGAAAGAAAAAATCTTGTGCTGTTATCAAGAGGATTCATTAAAAAAGGCATCAAGTGAAACTTGATGCCTTTTGAAAGAGTCAACACAGAGGTGAATGATCACTCGGTGGCGTTCGGGAGTTTATCGGCTTTGATGAGGTCGCCGTAGGTTTTGCCTTCGATGGCGCTTTTGCCGGGTTCGGCTTCGGTGAGTGCAGCTTTTATTTTTTCATCGACTTTGACATTCGTGGCACCGAGTTTTTCGCCAACGGCTTTGGCGTAGTCGTTGCGGACTTTTTTATCTTTTTCGGGGTGGCAGATTTCACATTTTTGTTCGACGGCGGCTGCTTCGATGTTGGGGTAAGTCTTTTTGAAAACGGTCAGGTAAAGTGGGCGGGCTTGAACGGAAGAGGTCAACAAGCAACTGGCGAGGAACGAGAGGGCAATCAGGCTGGCAAGTGTGGTACGCATCGTGAGACTCCTTGGGTCAATTAAGATTCATGCAGGTGGGGCGTATGGGAGGGACGGACATCAAGAGTGAGGCCTACGCACTTGGTTGAATTACGCCACGTTGTCATACAAGGGGGGTGCGACTCGATGTCACATGCATTTAAGACTAGAAAATCGGATGTGTCAATGGGGGAGCCGAAGTCAAATCGAGTTTTTTTGATGCTTTTGTTGTTAAGAAACGTCAAAAATTCACAGAAGGGGCGTCAAACAGGAACGAGAAGGTGGTCAATGTTGAATTGGGCAAGGCGGGATGGCTATATTGTGCTTTTTCGAGGGATGGTCAATGGGGAGTGTTTGGGGGAGGTGAAAAGCCTATTTTCTACGATCTCTCCTGTCGTTTATGTCGTTGCTCGAAAGGGCAGAGGGAAATCCCTCCAGCAGAATAAAATTACCAGAGTCTGGTTTTGAGGATGGAGAGAATTTCACTTTTTTCCAGATCAAACATGACTGGGACTTTGCGCTGTGATTGAGCGCGATTGAGGAGGGTGCGGATGCGGGAGACGGGATAGACGGCGGCGATTTCATCGGCGGGGATGGCGGTCAGGGGAATCTGTTTGCCGAATTCGTCGCGGGTAGGGAGTGTTTCGGAGGCATCGTCTTCTGATTCGTTGAGGGCAAATTCTTCAAGAAACTCGCTGAAATCGGAGATGGTCGGTTTTGATTTGGAACTGGCTTTGAGGTCGATCATCTGGGCATTGACGATGATGATGGTGTCTTTCATGCCTTCGTTGAGAAGGTCGTTGTAGTGACCGGCACAGGCGTAACCGCTGCGAAGCATGATTGCAAACGGGATGTAGTCGGTGTCTTCTTCGTTGGCACCGATGAGTTTGCGAAAGTCATCCAGATTCATCATGAAGTCTTTCTGAGGGGAGGTGTTGAAAGGAAATGTGGTGACTGAGTGAGGTCAAAGAGTTGTGAGATCAACGAGTTCGACTTAAAGAAATGTTATTTCAATCTATGGGTGTGATGGGATTATGATGGTTTGAACAAAAAGTCGTGAAGAGATGAAAAAAAGCGTTGTGAGGATGATTATCAATGAAGCGTTTGTATCACCTGGAGTTCTGAGGGAATGAGACATGTTGCGGAAAGTCGACAGATGAAGAATGCCTGCCGGGAAACCTGACATAAGTTTGAACGACTGTCTGTTGAGTCAACAGTCAGAACAATCAATCCCCTGAAAATCAGTGTCGGTCGGAGCATGAATTCGATGATCAACTGGACGGACATCCGGAAAAGCTTTCTCCCTGAAACGACAGATCCCATCGTGCCGCCGGAATTGGAATTACCGGTGTTTCCGCAGGTGGTTACTGAATTTATCAAGCGGACAGAAGACCCGAACTGTGATCTGCGGAAGATTGCAGAATCGATTGAGGTCGATTCGAAGTTGACCTGTGAATTGTTGAAGCACGTCAATTCAGCATCAGTGGGTCGACGTTATAAAGCAACAAGTGCTGTGCAGGCGATTACAACGCTGGGAATACGACGTGCCAAGCTATTTTTGTTGACCGCTGCCGTACAAAATACGGTCAACAATGTTAAAAGTCGGGTGATGGATCTGAATGAATTCTGGTGTATGAACCTGGAACGTGCGCTGTTTGCCCGGGAAGTTGCCAAGCGGATGAAGGTCGATCAGGACATCGCGTATACCGGTGCGATGTTGCAGGACTTTTTGTTGCCTGCGTTGACGAACCGATTTCAAAAGATCTACTACGAATTTATGGAAGGCCGAACGCTGGAGTCGCCTGAGCTGATTCATTTTGAACGGGCTCGGTTTACCTGTGATCATGCGTTGGCTGCGGGTGCGTGTACGCTGCAATGGGCATTTCCTGATGAACTGACATGCGGGATCCTGTTACACCATTTGACAGATGACGAGCTTAAAGAACGCGGGCTATTTGAGACCGCGGTGGCGGCAATTTCTGCCTCTGCCTGGATGCCAGATGCCATCAAGCAAATTCCAAAGGGGATTGCACGCCTGTTAGAACGTGAAAAACAAGACGATCGATTTGATCTGTTGGCGATTGCAGAAGAGGTGGATAAGCAGTTTGAGGAACTCGGTTCGCATGTGGCGATGCGTGAACCGCTGCTGGATCGGATGGAAGAGCAGATGACCCGTTTTCTGCAGGAGCAAATTACGGGAGCGGTGAGTACGGATCGCGAAGTTGGCAATTACACATTGGAAGAAAAGCTGGGTGAGGGGGCGATGGGGATTGTGTACAAAGGGCGACACAAGATGCTCAAGAGGCCTGCGGCGGTGAAGGTGATCAATAAAAATGTGGTCGACGAGCGGACGGTGCAACTCTTTGAGCACGAAGTGCAGATGACCAGCCAGTTACAGCACCAGAATACGATTTCGATTTATGATTATGGTCGCAGCCCGGATGGACTGTTTTATTATGCGATGGAATATCTGAACGGGATCACGCTCAAGCAGTTGGTGAAACTGTATGGTCCGCAGAATCAGGGTCGGATCGTGCGTATTCTCAAGCAGATTTGCGGGTCGTTAGATGAGGCCCACCAAATGGGAATTATCCATCGTGACATCAAGCCAGAGAATATCATGTTGACGACTCGTGCCGGGGAGCCAGATTTTGCCAAAGTGCTGGACTTCGGTTTGCTGCAGATTTACAAAGAGTCAGACAAGGTACAGGGGAGTGGGAATGTGCAGCCTCAGAAAGGTCTGTGTGGAACGCCCATGTATTTGTCGCCGGAGGCGATTGATCGTCCGGATCAGGTAGATCACCGGGTGGATTTGTATGCCATTGGAGCGACAGCGTATTATCTGGTGACAGGTCAGACGCTGTATACGGGAAACAGTGTCGTTGATATTTGTTTGCAGCAGGTGACCAAGACACCTGTGTTACCCTCTCAACGGTTGGGATCTGCGGTGGATCGTGATCTTGAAAATCTGATCATGCGATGTTTGTCGAAAAAGCCGGAAGATCGACCGAAGTCTGCCAAAGAGTTGGGTGCGGCCTTAGATAGCTGCCAGTGTTTGAATTCCTGGCGCGATGCCGATGCAGCGCGGTGGTGGGAACAATATGAAGCGTATCGGACGACAGGTCAGATCTCGCTGGAAGAGGGTGATGTGGACAACTCGTGTCCGACGATCATGGTTGATGCAACTTCGAAGTAAGCACAGGGATGGATGGCTGTTGTCGAGAAGACCTGGGGAAGTTACTTCAGGTCTTTGAAGCTATCGTAGCCCAGAAAGAGGACAATTCCTCCGCTGATAAAAAAGAGGATATCCATGACGATACTGGCACGTCCGAAGGGGACTTGAAGAACGATATCAGCCAGAGATAGGATAGAAACGAGGCCCGCGATGGCCATCGAGATCGTCAATAACTGTTTGATCATGCCAAATCCGATTCCCGTCATGTTGTCGCGCTCTGGGTATAGGCATTGAGAGAGACATTGAGAGGTGTTCGAGAACAAAGTAGACGTTTGTCTATCTTGCCAACTCGAGAGGTGCATCGTCTGCCTATCAATTGACTGCTGACATTAGGCCATAGTGTTTGCAATTTGAGGTCAAAAATCAATTCAAAACCGGACTTCAAATGGGAAGGGGCAGAAAATGTTGAGATGTGTCGTTGCAATTGCAGACCGTCCACAGGCAACGCCGTACCAGCATACGCAATTTGCATGATCGTGTTAATCGATCTAATGCTTAATGCTGGCGTGATTGGAAAAAAGAACCGGGATTTTCTGGGTGGAGGGTCAGGGGCCTGACGTGAGTTCGATGATGTGGCCATCGGGATCGGCGAGAAAGAGTTGATGTGCACCGTCGGGGCGACGTTTGAGAGGGTGGACAATCTGGATACTGTGTCCAGAATCGATTAGACGCTGGATGGTTTGAAACGCAGCAGGGCAGTCCTCAACGAGAAATGCGAGATGATGGGTGCGGCTGGAAGTCAGGTGAGGGGGTTTGAGGATCCCGGCGGGACCAGATTTATCGTGCTGGAGGATCAGGTGAATCAGCGTCGAGCCTGCTTGAAACCAGAGTCCCTGGAAATCGAAGTTGGGTCGCGGGACGAGGGTCATGCCCAGGAGGTCGACGTAAAATTGACGGGAAGCCTCCAGATCTTTCACGATGAAAGTAACGTGGTCGATTGATTTGACCTGAAGTGTGGTTGTCGTCGTCATATTTTAAGTGTTGACCAGGAGGGGTGTCATCACGGAATCGCCGACTTCCCAGAAGGCGCCATTGCGAATGACGCGTCGGTAGAGGGTATCGCGTTCCATCGGGATGCGTCCTGCCTCACGAATGAGGTGATGGATTTGTTCGACCGTCAGGCCTTCGGGAGTAGTTGCGCCGGCATCGTGATAAATGATTTCATGGACCACCGTGCCATCCAGGTCATCTGCTCCGAAGCTGAGAGCCGTTTGTGCGATCTGCTCGGAGAGCATGATCCAGTAGGCTTTGATGTGGTCGAAATTATCGAGCATGATGCGGGAGAGCGCGATCATGCGGAGGTCCATGTTGCCTGTTGGTTTGGGGAGATAATCGAGCTTGGTATGTTCCGGATGGAATGCAAGGGGAATGAAAGTCTGGAAGCCATGGGTTTGATCTTGAAGCTGACGCAGTCTGAGGAGATGGTCGATGCGATGACGAGCGGATTCAAGATGGCCATAAAGCATGGTGGCGTTGCTGCGCAGGCCGAGGTCGTGAGCGGCGTGGTGGACATCAAACCATTTGCTGGAATCGGCTTTGTGCTCGCAGATCTGGGAGCGAATTTCTTCGTCAAAGATTTCTGCGCCGCCGCCGGGGAGGCTGCCCAGTCCGGCGTCGATGAGTTGTTGGAGAACCCAGGAATATGGTTGTTTGGTGAGATGGCTGAACCAGTGAATTTCAACGGGAGTCCAGGCTTTGATATGGATCTGGGGGTCGGTTTCGCGGATGACCCGAATCACGTTCAGGTACCAGTCGAATTTCATCTGGTGATGAAGTCCGCCGACGACATGGATTTCCGTGGCACCTTTGGCAGTGGCCTCGTGAACGCGTTCACGAATCATATCATCGGTGAAGATGTAGGCTTTTTCACTTTTCAGGTCAGCCCGAAAAGCGCAGAAGCGACAGCGATAAACGCAGACATTTGTCGGATTGAGGTGGATGTTGGTGTTGTAGTAGGCGAAGTTGCCGTTTTTTCTTTCACGGACGATGTTGGCAAGATGGCCGAGGGTGAGGAGGTCGGCTTTTTCATCAAGAAAGAGTCCTTCATCGAACGAGATGCGCTCGCTGTTGACGACTTTTTCGGAGATGCGTTGGAGAAGCGATTGATCGGCAGAGGTCATCATGTGAAGCTCAACACGTGTGTCGTTAAATAATTGAGTGGTTTAGTAATATTGTCTGAGGGCCAGATCGAGAACCGCAAAAACGAGGATTCCGAAACTCAAGGCAGCGTTGGTATGAAAGAACGCGATATTCACCCGGGAAAGATCGTGTTCGCTGACGAGAGAGTGCTGGTAGATCAGGAGTGCCGTCAGGACCAGCAATCCTCCCATAAAGACTATACCGAAATTCCCGAAAAACCAAAACAGCAGCAAACAGATCATCATCAGGAAATGGCTGAAAGCAGCTATTTTGAGCGATGCTCTGACCCCCATGCGGGCCGGTATGCTATGGAGGTTATGTTCTCGGTCAAAGTGAGTATCTTGACAGGCATAAAGAATATCGAAGCCTCCGACCCAAAAGAAGATCACCGACGAGAGCAACAACGGGACGATGGTGATTGTCCCCGTAATGGCGATCCAGGCTGCCAGTGGTGAGAGCATCAGGGCGGCTGAGAGCCAGTAGTGGCAATAGATGCTGAAGCGTTTGACGTAGGAGTAGGCTAACAGGAATGCCAGAACTGGGACAGAGAGGACCAGTGGCCAGGTATTAGGCAAGAAGAGAAGTGTCGAGGCGACGAATGCCAGACTGCAAACGATCAAAAAGAGGGTGACTTGAAAAACGGATAGTCGTCCGGCAGGTAGATGGCGGCTGGCGGTTCGGGGGTTGGCGGCATCGAATTTTCTGTCAACCAGTCTGTTGAAGGCCATGGCAGCAGAGCGTGCAAAAACCATGGCCAGCAAAACTCCTGTGAGTTCGATCCAGCGGAACTGGCCTTTTTCATGCCACGCCAGAATGGATGCCAGAAGCGCAAACGGGAGAGCGAAAATCGTATGGCTGAATCGAATCAGCCCCAGAAACTCACTGACCGGAAACAAGGATCTGGAGGTTGTTGTGGAGGTAGACATGGGTATGGAGATTAGCAGAGAAGATTTTGTTAATGCAACTCAGGAGCAGATCGGCTTTAGAAAACGGTGTGTGCACCTTTGGTCTATCGGTGGTCAGGCACAGTGTTTTTAACCGTAGAGGGAGTTGCCATATAACAGACGTGGTGAAAAAGGTGATGGTTAAGGTTTGGGTGGGGGGAGGATGGCCCCTTCTTTAGAGAGATGTTCCAGCCAGCGCGCGATGGCTCGTTGTCTGAGAGTTGCGGGGAGTTCGGCCTGGAACTCGTAGTCACGCCCCGTCAGGTTTCTGAGGTGATAAATGGCGAGATGTCTGAGGGCGACATGTTCATGGTTGAGAAGGTTGACGAGTTGGCCGGAGGTGATGGGGTTTTCTGCGTCTTGTTGAGAGATGCCCCACAGGTAGCGGTAGACGAGTTCAGCATCTGGTTCGGAGAAGTAGTTAGCGAGTTCTGATTTGAGTTCGATGCGGTTGTCGAGTTTATCGTTGATCCAAAACCGGAGGGCATCGATGGCATGTTGTCGGGCTTCAGCATTGACGCCGTTGGCGAGGATGTTGACGAGTTCGTGGATGTTGCGTACCAAACCCAGGGTGAGAGTGGCATATTCAGATTTTCGAGTTTCACGATCCATGGCGATCGCGGGGAGGTATTGAGTCAAATTCACGCCGGGTTGAAAAACCTTGTAATACTTGATGGCGTCGCTGCGCATCGTTGAGGTTCTACGGTCGAGATTTTCATCGATCCAGCCCTGTGAGTTGACCAGTCCCATATCATTACCGACGGATTTGGTGAGGTTGGGGATCGAGTTGTTGTTCCAGCGTTTGAGGATTGCGTCGCCGCTTTCGAGAATCGTTTTGAGTTCGTCGGAGTTGAAGATCTGGACGGTGCCTTGCTTGTGGATCACGCGACAGAAGTAATCGTCTTTGCCGAAGTCTTGCTCAAACCCTTCGGGCATCCGGGGGACCACTTCGAAGCCGCAGATTGTGCCGGGGGTATTGAGTTGTAGCTTCCAGAGATCGTTGCGGACCTTGATGCCGATGGTGATGGGTTTTGGTGAGGATTCTTCGAGATTGGTTTCCTTATAGGTAAGGATGATGCGTCCCTGGATGATATTGAACGTCATGGCGGTGGAGTCTGCAGGCGTCGCGAGACTGATTAGTGTGGAACCATCGAGAGTCAAACCGATGTAGGGGTCGGGGGTGACGAGTTGGCATCGGAATGGGCGTGGGACAGCAATGAGGTTTCCACGTCCGAGAACAGTACCGGTAGGGAGGGACTGCCACTGTCTGGTTTGCTGATCGAGTGTGTAACCGAGAAGGATGTCGTCAGGGCTGACGAAGGTAAAGCGATTCCTGGTGGGGTCGAGCGGCTCTTCGAGAGGTTCGGTGATGATGGGCGTCTGATCGTCGACCATGTTTGATTCAGAGGGCACCATCGTTGTGGGGAGGGGGTTGGTCGTGGAGGAGGGAAGGTCGGGAGTGGCCATCGCCAAACTGGTGGAATCGATGGGGCTTGTTGTGGTCGAGAGTTGAGGTTGTGTCGTGGGGGGGAGTGAAGCGACGAGTTCGGTGGATGTGATTGGAGAGGACGTTGATTGTGTTGTCGTTGTCATGCTGGGAGAAGAGACAGGGGAAGAGGCTGAAGCGACTTCGGGAGCAAGTTGCTCGGAAAAATTCTTAGGTTTTTCTCCAAAGTTGGCCGGAGGGATGGCCTTGTTGTCGGCGACGGAAGATCCGGTGGAGGAAGCCTGAGGATAACTTAAGAAGTTCATAGCAGAATCGGAGAATGTCACGGCGAGCCACAGTAGCAGGACGCCGACAATTACAAAGGTATTCAGAATGCTGGAGCGTCTGGATGACTTTCTCAGATAGTCTGGCACTTCGGGGCCGGCATCGTCGATGGGTTGTCCGAGGAATTCAGCGGTACGGAAAAAGCCACTGCCTGCACCGACGGGTTCATCGATGACAGGGGGCTCAGGAACTGGTTTGGTTGGTGGTGGGGTCGGCTGTGGGGGGGCACCTACTGGTGGATGCGGGAGCTTGCTTTCCACAAGATGATAAAAGTGACTGCGAGATTCGTCGCTGATGTGAACGGGATTGCCCAGAACCAGGGTGAGGATCTGATGGCAGGAAGCGACTTCGGCGAGAACCTCATCTGAGTTGAGAGCCTGAAGTTCGACGGCGGCGATCTGATCAGGTGGGAGCGTATTGTCGAGGTATTGGGCGATGGCGTTGACGTCGAGATTAGTTTGTGATTGCTCGACATCGGGAGCGAGAAGTCGTCGCTTGCGGATGACCTCTTTGATGCGATTCATGAGGGATTTGGCGTTTTGGCTGGATTCGAGTTTAGCGCCAATGTCTCGGGTTTGTTCTGGATCGAGAACGTCGTCGAGGTAAGCCAATAGGGTGCGGAGTGTCAGTCTCATGGTAGTGGCGCTTTCCTATGTGAAACAAGAGGGTCACAGGGTAATAGTGGCGCCGGGGGAGGGGTTTCGTACAAGAAATGTGGAAACAGACGAAAAAAAAAGTTCGCCAGGTCTCAAGGACCTGGCGAACTAGAAGAATTCAATTCTGTTTTAAAAAATCGGGGCGACACGATTCGAACGTGCGACTTCCTGC
>JBGSVC010000092.1:0-4848 GCA_041753175.1 Planctomycetaceae bacterium | reverse complement strand
AGCATCATTGCCGCTGGCTCGATCGGCGACAGCATCGGCCCCAACGATCGGCTTGAGCAATCTGACGATATCGAATTGTGCAGTGAATTCTTCACAACGAGCCTGGGGTCCAATCAGAAAATGGGCTGTACCGAAGGATTCAACTGGCAAGCACAATCTCGTAGCTTTCATCGCGGTGGAGTGAACGCAGCAATGTCTGACGGATCGGTCCATTTCATCTCCGACAATATCGACATGCAGGTCTGGTTTGACTTGACCAGTGCACAAGATGGTCATGTCGTGGGAGAGTTCTGATGAATCACAGGCGTCTGTATTTTTTCAGTGTGATCTCATGGATCTGGCCGCTTCTTCTTGCCGGTTGCAGTGATTTACAAACCGGTCTGCGTTGGGAGGTGACGCTGGATGGCGCTCCGGTGCAGATCGCCGAGAAAGAAAAAATGATCGTGTCTATCTTTACGAAAGGTGACGACACGCAGCCGATGCATGTGGCTCGGTCAATTGAAAATGGTGTCTTTCATTCACCGCCGTTGCCAGACGGCGAGTATCGGATTGTCATCAACCTCTTCGAAAAGTATCCCTTCGGCGATCGGGCTGCGAACTTTTTTCGGGAGAATCCTTCAGCGGTTCTCGTGTCGCTGAATGGTAAGGCATCACAGAAGATCGACCTGCAGTCCAAATGGTTCAAAAGAACGAAAGGCAAGAAATGAGATCGAAACTTGTATTGCTATTGTGGTTGCTGATGGCGGTGCCCGACACGGGCAATGCACTGGCTGAGCCTCCCCGGACACTGCCCATCGATGAGAATGCCGTCGCCTGGCACCAAGATAAAGTCTCAATGCTCAGAGGTTGGAAACTTGCTGAAAAGTTTCGGACCTCTTTGACTGAGAAGAAGGATGGGGCCGGGCTAGAATCGATCGGGGCGTTTCTGGAGAAGTTTAGGACTAAGTATCAAGTGCCCATTGCTGATCGTCCCTCTTTGGCGAAATTTGCCGTCACCCAGGAAAAATTTGTCACTCAACTGAAAGGTCATGAGACGATCGGCACAGATCAGGCGTTCGAACCGTTCTCAGGTCGCTGGTATGGCCTATGGGAGAAAAAACAAGTCAATCATCACTGGCATCAGACGAAATCGATGTCAGTTGAAGAATCTGAATCGCTCGTCTCAGCCCAGTTTGCCTGGATCGGCGACGGTTTCGGCTGGAATTATCTCATCAACGGGCAAGAGCCGGGAGACGGTGTCGTGCTCGGTTATGTCTATCATCTGGAGGAGAATGATCCCTCTAAGGTTCGCTTCGAATTTCCGCTCATTGGCTACTTCGATGGACCTGGTCGCCTGATCTAGATTACCCCCGAAGCTATCTTTTTCGAGGAGGTTCTCCCAGCAAAGAATAAGGCCGATGAACGCTATGCGATCACCGGCCTTCTCTACAAAGTCGAAAATGGTCGGTTGCGGAACGTAACTGATGGCTTTCAGGCGGTCTATATTCGAAACGATTCCGAACGTCCATTGTTCGCGGATTTTAAAGTTAGTCTGAGCATCGAAGTGAAGTAGTGCCGATCAGCAGCGAAATTGCGACTTTTACTCGCTAGCTGCTCCTTCTTTTCATCAATCGCACCTTGTTACCGTACGGCAATCTGAGCGTGTTCTTTCCAGGTGGAAACCAGCTTGGATTGCATCTTTTCCGCGTCAATATATCCCGTGGTGCGGGACAGCTCTTTGCCCTGTGGTGTCATGACGATGACCGTTGGAAAGCTACGGACATGCAGGTCGACGGCGAGTTGCTCGAACTGCTCAACGTCGACCTTTAAGGGGACATAGCTATCGGAAAGTGCTTTCTGAACGGTTTCATCGGCCCATGTAAGACGTTCAAGTTTCCGACAGTACGTGCAGTGACTAGTTTCGAAGTACAGCAGGACGAGCTTGTTCAGGTCGATCGCCGACTGGATCGCGTCACGTGAGGGAGTCGACCAGACCAACGGTTGATCTCGTTTCCAGAATTGAGCCGTTGCTTCCTGGCTGCTGATCAATAGCACAATGGCGAAAGTAAAAATGATTCCGGCAGGTAGTGAGAACTTCATGAACTGACTTTCTTCAATAAGTGTGTGTGTGTGTAAGCGAGCATTGCTTCTCGACACAACCTTCATCGGAGTTCCAATCCAGATCACAGTGTGATCTGGCTCACAGTGAAGAAAGAAGGCAATCCTGGTGTGGCATCAGTTCCCGAGTTGATTTTGTGAAAAAGGTCAAATGCGAACCTCTGTGTGGGACGTTTCACAGAGCCGTGGAGCCCGATACACGATATTCAGTCATGAACAACATGGGACGGCTATGACAGCCGCCCCCGCATTCTTTTCAGTTGAATGGAGATGGTCATGGATCGACCGAAGTTAATCGCAATGATATTTCCGGCTAGCCTCGTTATGGTCAGTTTCTGTGTGGGCTGTGCCCATCACCACCGCTGGGGAAATGGAGGTGGTGCATGCCCACCGCCCCAACATCTGGCTCCGGGAATCGGCGCTCCGCAGGGATCGGGTGGCGGCGGCGTCCCGACCTATCAACCGACCCCGTATGCACCTCAACCGACTCCCAGTGGTTCGGGTATGTTCTAGGATTGCCGGAGAGTTGAATGATGAGGTCAGAAGCTGCCAAAGACACCGCAGAAGCCATCTGGCGCCAAATACTCCACATTTGTGGCGGGCTGTTATGGTTGGGCTGGATCGGCATCACGATCGTCAGTCAGCGATTCAGTTATGCCGCTGATGTGAGACCACTTCCTGTGCTGGAAGTCGTCGGCGGGTTGATGGTGATGTCGTTGATCGCTCTGGCAGGACTGTCTGTAGCACTACGCATCCCCCGGCAGCGTTCCATCTGGCCTGAGGTCCTGGGCTGGGCATTAGCAATGAGAGCTGTGACACTATTTTCCAGCCCTATCTTTGAAATCGACTATTACCGCTACCTGTGGGATGGCCGAGTGGTCCTACAGGGAGTTTCGCCATACGCTTACTCACCTGAGCAAGTCAACCAAACTCAAGCTGTTCCGATGTTACACGAAGCGCTGGGACGACTGGTACAACTCCAATCGAGCAGTGCGACCTCACAGATAATCTTGCAACGTGTGCATTTCCCTGATCTACCCACAATCTATCCGCCGGTCAGTCAACTTGTCTTCGCTTGGTCGGCATGGACGACGCCCGTCGAATCGAATGTCGATACCGCGATTGTGGTTCTCAAGTTCTGGATGATGTGCTTCGACATCGGGGTCATGTTTGTGCTTAAGGCGATGTTAGATTTGCTGAAGATGAGTCCGAGTTGGGTGATCACCTATGCCTGGAACCCGCTGGTAATCAAAGAGTTTGCCAACAGTGGTCACCTTGATGCGATTGCCGTCTTCTTCACAACGTTTTCTATCTTCGCCCTGGTTTTCCAGAGAAGTTCAGAACGATCGAGTAGTCGCTTACATCGATCGTCTTGGCTCTTTGTTTCGGCGCTCAGCCTGGGACTAGGGATTGGATCGAAGCTCTATCCACTGGTGCTGTTGCCCGTATTTTTTGCATTCCTGGCAAGACGACGCCTGAGCGAAGCGATGGGATTTGCTGCGGTGACGTCCTGTGTCGCGACATTGGCCTGCCTGCCCATGGGGTGGTATTCGGCGGATTCCCAGCCTTCCGTCGTGGCGAATGCGGAGGTGTACGACCAGCCTCCCAATCTGATGCGATCGATAGACGAGTCATCCCAGCAGAGACCGCAACTAGAGAGCCTGACGGCCTTTCTGACCCGCTGGCGCATGAACGATGTTCTCTTCCGCGCGATCAACGATAACGTCGATCCCTCAACTGCTCAGCAAAAATGGTATTTGATCACCCCTCTCAACTGGCGAACCGCGTTCGTCGCGCTGATCGCTTCGTTCACTGGATGGCCCGACCGGCAGATTCCATTCCTCGCTACGCGGGGATTGACGCTGCTCATTTACCTCGGGCTGCTGATTCATTGGTGTCGGCTCGTTTACCATTCGACGTCGCCGCTGGTGATGCTTGAAGCCGCCTTCCTTTCACTGGCGTGGTTCTGGGCACTCTCGCCGACGCTCAATCCATGGTACTGGACCTGGGCTTTGCCACTGCTGCCGTTTGCCAGATCACGCGGCTGGCATTTCGTCTCCGTGCTGCTGTTTCTGTATTACTCCCGCTTCTGGCTGTCGGCTGTCTGGGCGGAAAAGCCTGTCCTAGGAACTGGCTACCACGGCGAGGAGTTCTTTCATGACGTTGTTGTCTGGTTTGAACATCTCCCCTGGATGGGCCTGCTACTGTGGGAATCGTTGACCAACTCAAGACATGCGTTGAATTCCGAAAAGGACGCTCCGTTCAGCGAACATTCTCAGATAATCAAGCAAAACACGTAAATGTGATGTCAGTCAGCTATGAGTCATACGACCTTCTCTTACTCTCAAAGGAATCGAATCATGAAATGGACTCTCGTCAGTTCAGTGACACTGTTTGTCGTCGCGATGGGCTTTCTTTTTTTTAACCGACAGGGCAGCGCCAAGGAGCCGCTGGGATCAGCATGGCCAGCCGATCGACTGGTTTCTATGGATCGGATCGACCACTCTACTTACGACGTCCTGCTCAAAAAATATGTCGATAGAGATGGCTTCGTGAATTACCGGGGCTGGAGCAGCAATGCTCAAGACAGGCAGGCCTTGCGGAGTTACCTGTCGCATTTGAGCCAGGCTTCGCTGTCGGCAGCGGCCAAGAAAGAAAGCCAGCTCGCGTTCTGGATTAACGCCTACAATGCCGTGACTTTAGAGGGCATTTTACTGGAGTATCCCACTGACAGCATTCGCAATCACACCG
>JBGSVC010000091.1:0-15695 GCA_041753175.1 Planctomycetaceae bacterium | reverse complement strand
GAGAAATAACAACATTTCTCAGCCGATCGTTGATGACAGGCAGTGGTCTGGAGTGATCTCCTTGAAGAGGGGATCTGATTTGCTGGTTGTTACATGTTCGTCTCAAGCGTGCAAGCATCAATTATTGGAAATAATGGCATGAGACTCTGAGGAAGAGGAAGAGTTTTGTGGTTCCAACCCTTGACGCCCCTGTCTGTTAGGTGTGAAACTAGTGAGACTAGATTTATGCCCAGATCATAATTGGCTGCGGGCATGAAAAAATGGTCGCTTTATCGTATTGAGAGCGTCGGCTGGCGGGCTGAATAACGCTCATACTGATTGGCGATGACACCTCTTTGATTTCAATTCGAACTCCCAATGACGAGGGTATTATGGCTTATACGTGGCTGGACCGTCTGGTGGATGATGGACTTATCAGTCCGGACCAACTCCAGGAAGCAGAAGATGTTGCGCGCAATTCGCATGTGCAGATTGAACAGGCGCTGGTTCGTCTGGGCTATGTCGATCAGGCCACGATTGCGAAATACCAGGCTTCGGAGTTTGGCTATGAGTTTGTCAATTTGGATGAGATGGAAATTCCTGCCAATGTGATCGAACAGGTGCCCGAATCGGTGGCACGCGAAAACACGGTGATTCCCCTGGAGATGCAGGGGGATGCGTTGATGGTTGCCGTGCACGATCCGATGAACTTTGAAGTGCTCGAAAAGCTCAGGTTTATTCTTAACAAAGATATTCGAGTATCGATGGCTTCTAAAGAGATGATCCAGAACGCCATCAATCGGCATTATGGTCAATCGGAATCAGATTCGGTCGATTCGATGATTGCAGAGTTTACTGAGACGGCCATTGACTTTACGGAAACTGAACTCTCAGAAGCGGAAGCAGAAGCCGATGCTGATGAGTCGTCGCCGATTGTGCGATTGGTCAACCTGATTATCACGGAAGCGGTGAATCTGCGGGCCAGCGATATTCATATTGAGCCGTTTGAAGACCGCGTGCGGATTCGATACCGCATTGACGGCGTGCTTGTGGAACGGGATTCCCCCCCTCGTCGTCTGCTGGGACCGATGATATCCAGAATTAAAGTCATGGGAGGAATCGACATTGCAGAAAAACGCCGTCCTCAGGATGGCCGGGTGAAGACCCGCATCGGGGGAAAAGAGTTTGACTTGCGGGTTTCGATTCTTCCAACGAATAACGGTCAGGCGATGGTCATGCGGATTCTGGACCGTGACAACATCAAAATCGGGATTCGGAACCTGGGATTCAGTGAAGATAATTACAGGCGTTTTCAGACGATCATCCGTCGTCCGAATGGGATTTTTCTGGTGACAGGACCGACGGGGAGTGGTAAGACCACGACACTGTATTCCGCTTTGGGGGAAATGAACAGGCCTGATCGAAAGATCATCACAGCGGAAGATCCGATTGAGTATACGTTGCCGGGGATCAATCAGTGTGAGGTTCGCCATAAGATTGGACTGAACTTCCAACGGATTATTCGGGCGATGTTGCGACAGGCTCCGAACATTATTCTGGTGGGAGAAATCCGCGATACCGAGACAGCGGACATGGCGATTCAGGCATCTTTGACTGGACACTTAGTTTTCAGTACACTTCACACGAATGATGCGCCCAGTGCTGTGACACGTTTGATCGATATGGGAGTGCAGCCGTTTCTGGTGGCTTCTTCGATTATGGCGGTTTTAGCACAGCGCCTGGTGCGTGTGGTTTGTCCGAAATGCAAGTATCCTTATCCTCCCGAACCATCAGAAATTGCAGAGTTTATGTTGTCTGAAGAACAGGTGGCGAATGCTCAGACGTTTCGTGGGAAGGGTTGCAATCATTGCCAGCACACAGGCTTTCGTGGACGTAAAGCCGTACACGAACTGATGGTTATGAATGCGACGATCCGTGAGATGGCGTTCAACAGCGAGCCTTCGCAGAACCTTCGTCGCCAGGCGAGGCTGTTTGGTATGAAGACTCTGGTGGAGGATGCGGTTGACAAAGCGCTCGCTGGAGTGACGACGTTTTCAGAAGCGTACAAACTTCAATCAGGTGGACACTAGACCACATTTGTGCTCGCGAATCTTCCCAATGAGTTCTCGATCATATCTGGCAGAATTGATCAATCAATTTGCCACCTGATGCCCATCTGGTGATAATGAGGTTGTTCGAGGCCGATATTGCATGACCAGTCATGCCTGCAGGCCCATGATTGATTCATCATTTCAAAATCACAATTTTCATATTCCCATAATTCAGTTCCGGTTGAGTTGGTGACTTGTTATTTCCGGTCGGTTATCGAATTGACCGTTTACCAATACGCAAGTTGTTGTGTTGTGACAGATGGAAAACGTCTTTCCGGTTCTGTCGCTGGCCCACCTTCTTGAAATCTTCACTGATTTCCACTTGCCGAGTTAACGCCGATACTCGACGTTATGAGTCGATTTCCCAACGAATTTCAGACTGACACAGCATATTGACGTCTTCCATTTGAGATTTTCTATCTAACGATATGCAACTCTCATAACCGACAATCACGATCTCCCTTCCACAGACACTTAATAACCACTGACACTCAATAATTTGACATTGCCGCATTGACTGTCCACTTTGAAAGCACTCCATGGCGTTTGTTCAGATCGATAAACTTCTGGAAACGGTCGTCAAGGAAAAGGTCAGCGACCTGCACATCACCACCGGTCAACCACCCGTGGTGAGGTCTGGCGGGCACATGATCCGTCTGGAAACCAAATCACTGGAACCTGAGGATACTGTGGCGCTGATGAAGTCCATCACGCCTGAGCGTAATCAACAGGAACTTCAGGAAGTTGGCGGAACAGACTTTGGATTTGCGTTTGGCGATAAGGCTCGATTTCGTGTGGCTGTGTTCAAACAGCGTGGCCACATCGGGATGGTGTTGCGACGTGTTCCCAACGAGTTTTTGACTTTTGAACAACTTGGTCTGCCACCCGTGGTGACGGAGTTGCTTAAACGACCTCGGGGGTTATTTCTGGTTACTGGCCCTACGGGAAGCGGTAAAACCACGTCACTGGCCAGCATGATGAATTTCATTAACGATACCATGGATCACCACGTCATTACGCTGGAAGATCCGATCGAGTATTACCACAAGCACAAGAAATCGACGTTCAACCAGCGAGAAATCGGGGTCGATGTGCCGGATTTCCCGGAGGCGCTTCGTCGGGCGTTGCGGATGGATCCGGACGTCATTCTGGTGGGGGAAATGCGGGATTTGGCAACGATTTCAGCGGCGATCACTGCTGCGGAAACCGGGCACGTCGTGTTCGGAACGTTGCACACGACCGGTGCACAGGGAACTGTGGACCGGATCATCGATGTGTTTCCTACAAGCCAGCAGGACCAGATTCGAACACAATTGGCCAACGCGATTATCGGGATTCTCTCACAGGCGTTATTGCCCAAGAAACCCAAAGGTTTGGTCGCCGCCTACGAGATGCTGGTCGTCACACCGGCGATTGCGAACCTGATTCGAGAAGCCAAAACTTTCCGGATCAATTCGAGTATTCAGACTGGTCGCAAATACGGCATGCAGTTGCTCGATGATGCGTTGTTTAACCTGTGGAAAAACGGCCTGTGTGAAGAGCAGGACGTCGTCTTCAAGTCAAACAACCCTGGTGAATTAAAAGCCAAAATTGCGGCGGCCAAACGTGGTTTGCTGGATGAAGAAGAGGAAGAAGATGACGAGGAGTTTGAAGACGACGAGGAATAGTCGCGTCGGCTGATAGCCGACAGACGAAATCCAAATCTGCGAAAACTCGGTTCTCTGTGTTTCTGCAGGCAGGAAGCCTGTGGATGACGGCAAGGATGTGAAGGTGGCGTCGATGACGCACAAAAACAACGAGAGCAAATGCCATCTGGGCAGTTGCCTTGAGAGTGATGAGTTTGAATTCCTTTAGACTTGTGGTCTGTGGGAAGAGCAAGCATCTGGATTAGAAGAGTTGGTTTGACCCATGGCGAAAATGCGGATCGGAAAAATCCTGGTCGAACTCGGTTATTTGACCGATGATCAACTGTGGGACGTGCTGGAAGAACAAAAGCAGTCTCCCGGGGCGTTGATTGGTCAGGTTGCCATCCGGATGGGGTTAATTACCGAAGCCCAGGTGACAGAGGCCCTTGCTGAACAATTCGGGATGCCGGTCGTCAAGCTCCAGGAAACCAATATCCCGCCGAAGTTGCTGGATATGGTGCCCCAGACGATGGCAAGTATCTACAAGATCATGCCGATTTCGCTCAAAGATGACGTATTGACGGTGGCGATGGCCGACCCTCAGAATATGGCGGCCCTCGACGATTTGCGAAACTTTCTGGGCGTCGATGTGCGTGGTGCGGTCTCCAGTCTGGAAGATGTCGAGAAAACCATCGAACGGGTCTATGCCAATACTGATGGCAGTATTGAAGAAGTCATCAATCAGATGGAAGGGGCGTACGGGACTAACGAAAGAAAGAAGGCCATCGAAATCGGCGATATGGAATCGATGGCAGACGCGGCCCCGATTCGCAAGTTGCTGAATATGATTTTGTTGTTGGCGATTAAAGATCAGGCCAGCGATATTCACTTCGAACCATTCGAGGATGAATTCAAAGTGCGGGTCAAAGCCGACGGCGTCCTCTATGAGATGGTTCCTCCGCCGCGGCACCTGGCCAATGCGATTGTCAGCCGGATCAAGGTTATGTCGGATCTGGATATTGCCGAACGACGTCTGCCTCAGGACGGTCGGATTGAGTTGAACGTGGGTGGTAGCCCGGTTGACTTGCGTGTTTCGGTCTTGCCGACGATGCATGGCGAGTCGGTAGTTATGCGGGTGCTCGACCGGACGGTCATTCAGTTGGACTTGAACAAGATTGGCATGGATCCTGTGATTCTGACGAAGTTTCGTCGGATGCTCAAACTGCCCAACGGAATTGTGCTCGTGACAGGACCAACGGGAAGCGGAAAAACGACGACGTTGTATTCGGCTCTCAATGAACTCAATGATATTGAAACCAAAGTCATCACAACAGAAGATCCGATCGAATACGACATCGATGGTTTGATTCAAGTGCCGGTCAATCCTGACATTGATGTGACGTTTGCCAACGTGTTGCGGGCGATTTTGCGTCATGATCCCGACAAGATTCTGATTGGAGAGATTCGGGATCTGGAAACAGCGCAGATCGCGGTTCAAAGTGCGTTGACCGGTCACCTTGTTTTTTCCACATTGCACACCAACGACGCCCCTTCAGCGATCACGCGGATGCGGGACATGGGAGTGCCGAGCTTCTTGATTACGGCGACCGTCATGGGAATCCAGGCGCAGCGATTGATTCGCAAAATCTGCACGGAATGCCGCGCCGAGTTTGAACCTTCTGACGAACTGCTCCTCGAATTGCAACTCCCGATTGAGCAGGCTCGTCAGTATAGCTTTTACTATGGTCGCGGATGTGAGCGATGTAACAACTCCGGATACAAAGGCCGCACAGGTCTGTATGAGTTACTGGAAGTGACCGACGATATTCGCGATCTGGTTTCCAACAACAGTTCTGTCGATGAAATTCGAAACACGGCCCGAAGCCAGGGGATGACAACGCTGCGTGAATCGGGATTAAAATTGATTTTCGATGGTGTCACCACAATTGATGAAGTTGTGCGTGAGACCGTGATGGAGGACGTGGATTGATCCGGGATGAGAAGCTGAGTCTTCTTCAGAAACTCATCAAAGAGCATTCACATTGGTCATTAAAATGGAGTATGAGATCTTAGAGAACCCATACTATTCATGAATACGACGTTGGCCCGCCGAGGGCGAGCAACCACCTCAATAACTTGATAACAACCTTTCTTTCAGCCTGCGACTAGCGACGACGGAGACGAGTATGCCAACATTTATGTACGAAGCCATGGATAACACCGGGCTGGAGATCAAGGAAACGATCGACGCGACCTCGGAAGCCGAGGCCCAGGCGAAGATTCGTGAGAAGGGTTTTTTCGTTACCAAGATTCAAGAGAAGACCCGCTCTGCCAAGAAGAAAAAAGACAAAGAGAAGACTTCCGTAACAGCCAAAAACGAACCGGCTGCCAAGAAGAAAACGTTTGCGATGGGCAAGGTGAAGGGCAAGCAGTTGTGTTCCTTCACACGACAGCTTTCGACTTTGCAGGATGCCGGCTTGCCGATTCTTCGCAGTCTGAGAATTCTGGAAGGTCAGGCCAAACCTGGCCCGCTCAAAAACTCGTTGATCGGGGTGATTGAAGACGTCGAATCGGGAAACACACTTTCGGAAGCGATGTCCAAGCAACCCAAAGCATTCGATAACCTGTACGTCAACATGGTGAAAGCCGGAGAAGCCGGGGGTGCTCTGGAAGTCATTTTGCAACGACTGGCAGAGTTCAAAGAGAAAGCCCAATCGCTGCAACGAAAAGTACAGGGGGCGATGATTTACCCGATCGCGGTGTTGTCGGTGGCGACGATCATTGTGGGGTTCATCATGGTCTTCATTATTCCCAAGTTCAAAGAAATTTTTGCCGACTTCGATGTCGAACTGCCACAGGTTACTTTGGCCCTGATCGGTACGAGCGATTTTATTGCCCGTTACTTTCTGCTGTTTCCTCTGATCCCGTTTGTGCTCTGGATCACGATCAAGATCATTCGGAAAAACAAAACAGGGGCGTATGCACTTGACTGGATCTTACTGAAGATCCCCATTGCCGGCGCGATCGCCGGGAAGTCGACAACGTCACGGACGTGTCGGACGCTGGGGACGTTGATTGCATCCGGTGTGCCGATTCTGGAAGCGTTATCAATTTCACGCGACACGGCGGGCAATGCCGTATTCCGGAATGCGTTTGATCACATCTACGCGGCGATTCGCGAAGGGGAATCCATGTCGGTCCCTTTGCGTGAGACGCGGATTGTCGATGACATCGTGGTCAACATGGTTGACGTCGGGGAAGAAACCGGGGCGTTGGATACGATGTTATACAAGGTTGCAGACGTGTATGACGAAGAGGTCGAGGTGCTCGTAGAGTCGTTGATCAGTATGCTTGAGCCGATCATGGTGGTCGTTTTGGGGTTGATCGTCGGCTTTATCGTGATTGCCTTGTTCTTGCCGTTGGTCAAACTTCTCAACGATCTGTCGTAAGGGACGTTGCGGGTATCTCCTGACGAAGGCATTGACACAGTCATTTCATCAAATCGAAATTTGCCTCCCCCGATGGGCTTTTGGGGGAGGTCTCCCGGGTCATTACTATCCTGTTATTTTTGAACCCTCGAAGAAGGGCAACGATCATGTTCCAATCACATCCCGGCTCACTGCAGACTCGACGACTTTCACGGCGCAGCGGTTTTACGTTGATCGAGCTGCTGGTGACGATCAGCATTATTGCAATTCTGGCGTCGATTATTCTGCCTGCTGTGCAGAGTGTGAGAAACGCGGCTGTTGACGCGAAAGTGAAGGCGGAAATCGGTGCGATTGAAGCTGCACTTGAGAGTTTTCGGACCGAGTATGGTGTCTATCCACCGAGCACAATTACGTTGTATGAGACGAAAGCCCCGTGGGCCTCGGATACTTCAGGAAGCAAAGCCATTCTCAAGCGGTTATGGCCGAAGATCAATCTTGATCGAGTTTATGATCAAAATGCAGATGGAGACGGAGATGATGCAGGTGATTTCATTGATCTGAATGGAAATGGGACTAACGACGGGATGACCCCGATTACGCTTTCACCAGCAGAGACCTGGGTCTTCTTTTTGGCCGGCCCTGTGAAGAATGTTGGAACAGCGACAGCGCCTCTCTATCAACCGTTGGGATTTGCCGCCAATCCACTTAATCCGTTTGATTTGAACAGCAAAAACACGAAGGGAAAATACTTCGAATTTAATACGTCGCGGATGATCGATACAAACACCAACAATTTCCCAGCTTATCTGGATTCTTATTCAGGTCAAACCAGTCCCATCATCTATTTCAGTTCCAACGAGGGTGCCGGATACAATCCAGCCGAGGCATTGCTGATCACCAATTCGCTGGGACGAGCGATGCAGGATGTCTACCGTCAAACCTGGACCTTCAAAGCAACGACCGATCCTCCAGTTCTAGATGATGCTGGCGATCGTTACCCATTAACCCCTTGGAAGGAGAGTTCGTTTCAGTTGATCTCTCCGGGGCGGGATAACGTTTATGGGATCGGTGGCTATTACCGTGCAGAGATGGCCAAGCCAACGTTAACCCCGGCTTTGGGGGCCGAGTGGGATACATTCCTCAATGAGCGTCGCTACGACATCGATAACGTCACCAACTTCACTGCTGGGAAGATGCAGTAGGCGTGGTGAATGGTGTGGAAACTCGTCTGGCTTTGTAACCCGAAGAAGAGATAACGCAATGAAATCCGAATTAACAGCAAGCAGTCCTAAGGTATCGAATCGGGGTGGTTTCACTCTGATCGAGGTGCTGATTGTGATCACCATCATCGGAATACTCGCGACGATCAGCACCTCTGTGATTGGTCGGATGCTGACACTGGCTAAGATTCGTGCGACTCAGACAACGATCATGAAAATCAATGCGGTATTGCAGCAAAGAGCCAAATCGATTGCCCGGACGCCACTTGCCCAGTCAATCAATGTTTCATTGTCGAACAATTCATCGAGCAATATCCAGAAGTACAAAGACGAATATCGTCGCTGGTTTCCACAAGTCCCCAATGAATCGGAGAGTCTGGATCCTGCAAAATACAATCTGCCTGGCGAAGTCTTGTATGCCATGGTCGCCAAGGGGGCGGTCATCGGGAGTGATGAAGTTCAAGGGGCTGAATTCACGGATCGTGAGGTTGTTGATACTGACAACGATGGTATTTCCGAGATCGTCGATGGCTGGGGTCAGCCATTGCTGTTTTATCGCTGGCCGACACGCTTGATCAGACCCGGCGGAGGGAATAACCCCGTCAATCCCGACAATTTGCTTTCCATGTTCATGACGAATCTGCCCGACACGAACACACTCAACTCAGACCCTGATAATCCGCTTTCGTTGTCGATGAATTTTCGCGATCCGGGGACCGGTTCGGCGATGTCGTCGAGCAATATTGAAATCAAATATCACACGATGTTCCGGACTCCTCCTGGCTCGAATACGTCCGATATGAAGGCGACCTACCATACGTTGCTGATTGTTTCCGGAGGGCCCGACCTGGATACGGGGCTCATCCAGTTGGTCGATACAAACGGGAATGGAACCTTTGAAACGACTGAAATTGATGCCTACTATGCAGCGTTTGGTCATCTTGCACAACCGGCGGTTTCAAGTGATTACCTGAATTCGGCGATGAACGATAACCTGACGAATCTAAATATTGAGGTGAAGTGATGAGAGTAACCAACATCACACCAGCCGATCGTCGAGGCTTTACGCTGGTCGAATTGCTGGTAACGGTGAGCATTTTTGTGATCCTGCTGGCAATCACGGTGCCGGCGTTTAATATCGGCTCGGATCGCGAAAAGATCAGTGCCTCTGCCCGCCAGTTGCAATCAGCGATCGAGGGGGCACGGAGTCGGGCATTCAAGTTAGGTCGTCCCGTCGGACTGCGGTTTGCGATCGATCCGACGGACTCCACCGTGTGTCGTTCGATGACGTACATCCAGCAGTTAGAGCCGATTACCGGGAAGCTGGATGTTGGTGCTTCTGCAACAGATTCTGCCACTGGGCTTGTATACAGTCAAGTTCGTATTCGTTCCCTGTCTCAACCGCCTGATGATTCGCGACCACCGGATGGTGAGTATGATGATGACGGCAAAAATGACGACGGTGATTTTGATGACGATGGTGTGTATGACGATATCACAACCGATCCAAATTCATTTGATCTCGATTTGTTAAAGTCTGCTGATCAACAAGGCTTACTGGCACCAGGTGTGACGATTCGAATCAAAGGTGGTAGTAGTGATTACGGTGAATATCGAGTTGCGACTTTTGGTGGTTACAACGTTTCATCTGCGACTTATAATGGCGACTTGACAATATTTCCGGCTTTTCATGCTCCGGGAGACTCTTTGACAGTTGTTGCGAATACAAACCCACAGCAGCGAGTCCGCAACAGTCTTGACTTTGAAATCATCCCGGCACCCATTCCATTACAGGGTGAAGAGCCGTTGGTGTTTCCCAACGGAACGGTGATCGACTGGGATAGTTCGCTGTATCCGCGTGAATGGTCAAAAATCACCTCTGCGATTACCTGGGCTGTGAACACCAAATATAGCAACGGGCAATGGATCTATCCGCAGAACCTCAACACTGACCAGCGTTACTTCAAGTGTGTTGATTTTGGGACATCCGGAGGGACGGAACCCAACTGGGACAGTGTCACGACGAATGCGGTTGTCGCTGACGGGACATGTTACTGGAGAGCCTATGAGGCTCCGCAGTTGGATCTGATGTTTTCGCCGAGGGGGAACGCGATCGGTTCGGTGGCGACGAATGGCTTGATTCATTTTTGCATGGCCTATACGCGTGATACTGATCGACAAGTTTTTGTCACGACCCCTGATCCGGTGGTGCAATTTTCTGTTTACGATGTCCGCAAGAATCCAGCGGGTGAATATCTATTGGGTGGTGAGCAGAGGATCGTCACGTTGTTTTTGCAGTCGGGTGCTGTCTCAACCAACGAGCCGGATTATACAGACGTCACTGCCCCCGTTGATATCGCTGACAACCCCTTTTCCTATTCTCTGACGGGAGGCGAAGCGAAATGATGAAACTCCCGAGTAGAATTCTGGAATCTCGACGCGGTGCGACGCTCATTGAGATTTTGATGTCGCTGATGATCATGTCGATCGGCGTGGTTTCGATTGCGACGTTGTTTCCTCTGGCTTTGCGTCGCGCGGTCCAGGCGACCCAGATGACGAATATGCAGATCCTGCGTGAACAGGTTCTTGAGATGGTTTCGTATCATCCCGAATTGATTCCCATCAATGACAACAGCATTCACGACTACAGTATCAAGACTGCCGCGGGAGTCACCAACAGGTCGCTGTTTCCCTATGGTCCGAATTCACCGGTTTCGTTGTGGTCAAAATCTGAGGTGGTCAGGATTGTCGATCCGCTGGGGTTTTATGAGTACGGCGATTTGAACAACAACGGCACGGTCGATGCCGGCGATGACTTCGACTTTCCTGCCGACGTTGCAGTTATCGGTCCGATTGATCAAATCAATCCTCGACCTGCACTTCATGATGTTGTTGCGCGTGCACCTGTGCGTGTGCCTGCGAACTGGAATCGAGAACAAGCAGCGGCACGCGTACCACTCAAAGACAGTTGGGTGACCGAAGGTGTGACGACGTTTCTGCCGATTGCCCGTACAGACATGAATGCTCGCAATGTCTTGAGTGTAATTCAGTATCCGCCACAAATGGATAACTTCATGCAAGACATCCATAACCAGCTTCAATACAACGAAGACTATGACTTTGATAACGATAGCACCTTCAATGAAGACGGAGATGCCAGCAATGATATCGAAGTCCGGCTGATGATCTTCGATGAAAATGGTGCCGGGGTCCAGCGCAGAAAACCGACCTACATCGACACCGCAGCCCGTTTAGTCAACCTCGACAAACCCCTTCCGTCCAATGAACTTTATTATAACCTGTCGGGGGGGAATTATACCTCGACGAGTTCTCAAGTACGTGTGCAGAGCTTTGAAGAGCGCTACACTTGGATGTTGACGACACGCACGTTGTTAGTGGGGACGGAAGAAGTCCGCACATTCATGGATCTGGTTATTTTCTTTCGACGTGATTTTTCGATTGCCTCTGAGACGCCGCATAAGTTGTTGTATCTGGATACTCAGGGGGTCAAGAATGCCGGTAAGTTTCGAATTTTACCGGACCAGTTGGATAAGCCATACATAGTGTTGGAGAACACGACGCCGGCTTCGAATATCGGAACCGGAGACTGGCTGTTTCATTATCAGAAAGCTCGCTGGTTTCAGGTCCGTGAAGTGATTTCAGAGGGTTTGGTGGATGCCACACTGGAAGGTTCTTCTAATGCCGATGCTATCGTCGCGGCAGATATTGGCAAAAAGGTCTTTCAGGTCGTGCTCAATAATTTTAACAGCAGCGACGAAGAGGGTCTGAACCCGACTGACAACAGTTTGAAGGTCACTCTACCTAAGGGCGTGATGCAAGTTTATAACCTGGGCAATGTCACACAGAAACTTGAGCTTCAATGAAAATCTTCCCATTAAATACTGCACGTTCGAAAATCAGCCCGCGTTCCCAGCGGTCGGGGTTTACGTTGATCGAGATGCTGATCTCGGTAGCGTTGCTGCTGATTATTGTGACGATCTTTGGTCAGATTTTTTCGATCGCGACCAATGCCATCGTTACCCAGCGCGGCATCGGGGTCAACGATCAGAAAGCGCGGACGCTCGATGTCACCATGCGTGCGGACCTCGACAATATTTCTTATAAACCTCTGGCAGGTGATGATGGCATTATTCCAATGATTGGCAAGTTCACGCCGGGGCCTTCCAACGCTACGCCATTTGATCAGAATATCAACGAGGTGGAATACAATGGCGATATCATCGATGAGGCGATGCAGGGGTATTTTTATATTTCCGAGAATAATCCCGATGATGATACCGATGATGTCCTCGCGTTTACGACGCTCGCCAGCAGTGATGAAGAGCCTTACTATGTCAACGCCATCAATCTGGCAAGTTGGACGTCTACCCTGACAGGCAATGATCACCCAGATTTTGATGACGGTGTGCTCGATAATGGAACCGCGACGTCCCGGAAGGCCGAGGTTTGCTACTTTTTGAGAAACGGGATTTTGTATCGCAGAGTCCTCGCCATTCGTGAGCCTCTCTTTGACAACCCCCCTTATGAGACCAGCGGTATTCGCGATGGACAGCCCACTAAGATCACAGCCACTGCAGAAGATCTGTTTCTGAATAATTATCCTGCTGCTCGAAATTTCTACAGTGATTTTGATTTCTCGGCTCGACACGATGCAGCGACGAATCATGTCAAATTTAACTCAACTCTCGAACAGCTCAGTGATCCAAGAAATCGATTCGGTCACCTGCATGCGGCTGATTACTTTGCGACGACCAACTATCGCCGGGATGGCTTGCCCAGGGAGTTTGTCGGGACCGGGACGGCGGCTCTGTTTATGGGTCGTTATACCCAGGAGGAAACGTCGTCCATTAACTTTAAGTATCCACAACAAAACCCAGCGGCAGCCAGTCACCCGATTGTCAGAACCTACGCCGCGGTCGATTTAACGAACTTTGAGACGAGCGGACGATTGAACACGGTCTACAACGGAACGCGTATCGGCGAAGATATTCTGATGACGAATGTTCTGGCTTTTGATGTCGAAGTCTGGGATGACGCGATCGGCCAGTATGTCGACCTGGGACACGGCATCGATGCAGACAACAATGGTGTTGTCGACAGTGGCGTGGATGTCAATAACGATGGGCGCTGGGACGGAGACTACGCGTTTTGGCAGTACGACATCAACCAGCCCTATGTTGATTCCAGCAACGCAGCCGTCGCCGATGCGGACACCGATCTGGTGTTTGGGAATAAACTATACGGCGACCCCGCTGCAAAGGTCTATGGGAACAACCCACTGCGTGGAACGGCTGCAGATAATCCTGGGGCGACCGCAGCCGATGATGTCGCCTGGCATTATACGTTTGACACATGGCATTATGATGTGAACGTGGGGAGCAATACCGGCATCGGCTTACCCTATGCTCAACCGGCCAACGATAATGCCACCTACCAGCCGCCGATTCGGACACTTCGTTATCCGGTGTATCATCAAGGACTGAATGGCGGTAATGGTATTCCTAAAGGTGTTGAAGATAATGCCCCGTGGCTGACAAACACTCCGACTCCCGATCAGCAGAATTTACGCAAAGCCTATGCTGTTCGCTGGCAGGCCGGTTTGGAAATTCGCAACGGTGATATTGTTGTGCCTCCCTATCAGGATCGATTTTTTATTCCGAATGGTCAGGGAGAGTATGTGGCGGTGGTGAGCGGCAATCCCATTTCAACGGTGGGAGGGTTGCCGGCTAATGCCAATGGCAATTTCTATTTTTACAGTTTCGTGCCCCAGACTCATCGGGATATTGTCGCGTATCGGGCGACGGTGCTGGCGAGCGGAGCGACTGCAGGGTATGCAACAACGACCGTCGGTGGAGAGCCCGCCTGGAAACAGATTGGAGGCTACCAGCAGGAGTACATCAACGGAACTGGTCAGGCTGTCGCTCATGAAGGGATTGAAGCATTGTCGAAGAATTCACAAACCAAAGATGGCATCCTGTGGGAGAAGATCTACAACGTTCAGCCTTTGAAATCGATCCGCATTACGTTGCAGTTTCGTGATGTGGGGAGCGATCAGGTGCGTCAACTCTCTATCGTCCATGCGATGAACTAGCAGCCTGTTGAAATCAACGCTCATCCAGAGCCTTTCCAATTTTTTTCGATCATCATTTGAATCTACCAAGTCAATCTCACGTCAACGAAGCGGGCCGTTTTGTTTGATGGGAACTTAACTATGAAACGCCTCATTAAAATCACGACACCGTTTTTCGGACCGCGACATGTTGCCATGAACTCGTCTGTGCCTCGCTATGGGGGAGCGGTGATGTTGATGGTGATTTCACTGATGACGGCGCTGGCGTTTTTAGGGTTTTTCTTTTTTGCGTTTGTCTCGGCAGACCGCGATTCGGCGGCCTGGTTTTCCTCACAGATCCAGTCGGCTCAAGTGGTCGACGATTCTGATGTGTTTTTTAACTTTGCCCTCGAGCAGGTGATTCTAGGGCCGAAGCAGGAATTGACCAACAGCGTGCTCTATGGCGGGAAGCATAGTCTGGTTCCGAACATGATCGGGAACCTGGATATTTTCGACGAGCAGGGAGAATTCGACACGAATGGCAACAGCATTGCCGACCCTTGGGAAGACCTCAACGGTAACGGTATGATCGATTCGAGTCCATATTTTAATGGTGATAGTCAGCAGGTGACGGATCTGCATCTGTTCAACGGGGCAGGTATCAAGATCTTGTTTACAGACAGGGACAATGATGGATTGCCTGAGGATATTACGCCACCCTATAATATCGCCGATGGGATTGGATATGATTATGATCAGGATGGTATCGATGACGGACTGGTTCTCAATTTCTCATCTGGAGCTTTGGGGTGGTCGGGACGCTTGCCCAAGGATGCTGCAACGCAGATGCAACCAGATGTTGACTATACCTATCCTGACATCAACAACACCTATCTGGCACATTTGAGTTATGTCTATAATCCGTCGACGAGCGATTATTCACCGGTATGGATTCCTTCTTTTCACCGGCCACAATATTTAACGGACTGGCGAAACACGCCGATCGGTGGTGGAAGCCCCTGGAACCTACCGGGCTATCAAAAACTCGTTTTGCGTCCACACGCTGAACAGAAGTCTACTTTTTGGAAAAACGTTGGAGGAGATACTAATCCTGCAAATGATACGGTTTTCGCCAGTGTAGCGAAGCGTTATAAAGCAGTCGATCCGACGTTTTTTGATGCTCCCTCCGAGGGGATCTGGAAGGATCTGACGACCACATCACTGTCAGATTATAACTACGATATGGATGCCGATGGCGACCT
>JBGSVC010000090.1:0-7503 GCA_041753175.1 Planctomycetaceae bacterium | reverse complement strand
AGTTGCTGGCGTCATTAGAGCAGGAAGATCCGTTGCAAAAGTTGCTGGGGATACCCCGTCGGCCAAGCAATCTGAGGATTATGAACGACTGGATGAGTCCGCAATCTGATGGCGGCGATCAGACCATGGCGTCGAATACACCGCAGATGTTGCAAAAACTGCTCAAGCAAGAGAACGAGCGGATGAAGCGACAATTGGAGAAAGCCCGACAGGAGGCCTTGGAACGCATGAAAGCTCAGGCAGGTGGGAAAGGGGATGGCGATCGTGAGTTAGCCTCTGAGAGGAAGCCTTGGAATAAAGTGGTGTCGGAGTTGAAAGAGGGTTTGCTTCAGGATCAGGGACGTTTGCCTCCTGAGCAATACCGCCGATCGATCGATCAGTATTTCGACACGATTAGTGGCTTTAATGGTCAGGTCGATGATGTGCCATGAACGTCACTCAGACGCGGTGAATGAGTTTTGGTGCGTGGATTTGGAAAAATGTGGTCGCGACAGAAACATGTTCATAAGGCTGCAGTTTGAGTGTGAGCTCAGTTTTCTGAGAGAATGAGAGGGCGGCATGTTGAAGAGTTGGAGAGTTGTCATAAATCCGTGTGTGCTGGTCTTGATGTTCGGCGTGATCCTTGGGGAATGTACCGGGAAGTTGTATGGCCAGGATACTGATAAGGAAATTCTGCATGGGACATCACCGCATCAAAATCCACCGCGGATGAGTGTGGTGCCTCAGGAGCAATGGGACAAGATTGACGGCAGCGTTGAACGGGGACTTGCCTGGCTGGCGTTGAATCAGAATGCTGATGGTTCGTTTCCAGCCAAATCGAGTGGAAATCCCGGCATCACCAGTTTGTGTGTGATGGCATTTTTATCATGCGGCCATCAACCCGGTCAGGGGCCGTATGGGGAGAAGCTGGACCGGGCGGTGGATTATGTCTTGGGCTGTCAAACCGAAAAAGGTCAATTCACCCATGATCGCATTGATCCATTCAGTCGTACACCGCATGAGGCAAACCAGACGGGAGTTTACAATACCTCCATCAGTGGGTTGATGCTGGGAGAGTTGTATGGGATGACAGAAGGGAAGCGGGCAGTCGTCATCCAGCCCAAGATAGAACTGGCACTTCGGTTTATGCTTCAAGAGCAAACACGACCGCTGACAAATCCAAATGATCGTGGTGGATGGCGTTACTTCTATCGAACTGACGATGCTGATTCTGATCTCTCAGTGACCTGCTGGCAGGTGATGTTTATGCGGTCTGCAGTCAATGCGGGGTTCGAGGTTTCTGAGTTGGAAGCGGAGTTGGCGATGAAGTTTGTCAATCGCTGTTATCGTCCTCAAAGCGGAGAATTTTTATATAACTTGCAGAATTATAAGTCACCCCGGGCGATGGCAGGAGCGGGGGTGTTGTGTTTGTTTTTGACGGGTCAATACGATGCAGAGATCGAGCGTCGGACAGGTGCGTATTTGAAATCAACGTCGTTTCGGCCTTATAACGTCCCGCAGACTGGCGATGACCACTATCACTACGCGGCGTATTACTGTTCTCAGGCCATGTTTCAATTAGGTGGAGACTATTGGGAGAAGTTTTATCCTGATTTTTCGAACGTATTGGTGGAAGGTCAGAATCGAGATGGAAGTTGGGACGCTGAGAACGATCGACATGGCATTTTCGGAAACAGTTACACGACGGCGCTGAGTATTCTGGCGTTGACGCCTCCTTATCAGTTGCTGCCGTTGTATCAGCGATAAATGAACAAGAGTCTCGGACTGCAGTTTTCTAAGGTTAAAGTGAGATTCATGGGGTTGAGTTTTGAAATTTGGCGCGTTCAAGCGTGTGCGGTTGGGATGATGATAGCATTTTGTCAGATGGGTGGAGCGCAGGCTGCTGACCTACCCGGACAAGTGTTGCACGCTACGGGGCATCACAACCCTCCCAATCTGGAGGTGGTTTCCAAAGAGCAGTGGGAGAGGATTGATCATTCCGTGGATCTTGGGCTTGAGTTTCTGGCGCGTGATCAGCAAGCCGATGGTTCATTTCGGACGTATTCAACTGGAAATCCGGGCGTAACGAGTCTGGTCATCATGGCATATTTGTCGCGTGGGCATCAACCGGGGGTGGGGCCTTACGGGAAGACGCTCGATCGAGCGATCGACTACGTTCTATCGGGACATCGCAGCGATGGCGCCTTTTCTTATGAGCGACCGGACCCGAGAACATACGGATCTTATGAGTCGATGCAGACGGTGGTTTACAACACGACCATCAGCGGATTAATGTTGGGAGAACTTTATGGAATGACGGATGGTGATCGAGCCCGTCGTATTCAGCCGGTATTGCAAAAGACCCTGGATTTTATGTGTCGGCTGCAGGATCGTCCGATCTCTGCGCAGTATCGTTTGGATCGTGGTGGGTGGCGCTACATCAATCTGAATACCGGTATGTTTGAGTCGGACCTGTCGGTGACGTGCTGGCAGATCATGTTTATGCGGTCGGCGGTGAATGCCGGGTTCGAAGTGGAACAGAAGCGGGCCGATGCGGCGATTGAATATGTGCGCCGCAATTATGAAAGTCAAACAGGACGATTCTACTACAGTTTCTATAAGCCTGATGAGTTGCCGCGGGCGATGGCTGGCTCTGGGGTGTTGTGTTTATTTTTGACGGGTCAATATGACCCTGAAATCGAGCGGAAGACAGGGGCCTGGTTGTTAACGCAATCGTTTGCGCCTTACAATCGGCAGATTGATGCCGAAGACCATTATCACTATGCGGCTTACTATTGTTCGCAGGCGATGTTTCAACTGGGGGGAGACTATTGGGCAAAGTTTTACCCGTCGTTTGCTGAGGTGATTGTGAATGGTCAGCGAAGAGATGGTTCGTGGATGCCCGAGAGTGGGCGACATGCCAAATTTCAGAATTGTTACACGACGGCACTTTCGGTTTTGGCGTTGACACCTCCATATCAAATCCTGCCGATCTACCAGCGATAGATCGAATGATGTAAGAAACTTAGCGTCAGGCAGAGAAGTTTCCTGTCCAAAGCATCCAGGCTGTGACGAGGCATGCAAGGGTCAGTAAGAGGCCGAGCACTATCAGCAATCCATCACGAGTGGTCAAGCCGAGGGCGAAGAGGACGATGGCGCCGCTGGGCAACGCGACTGCTCCCGGGAGCAGGGCTAACGGATAAAATAAAATCGCCAGCCCTACGCAGATGGCAGCGATCAGGTTTTCAAAGGGAGTTTTCGTCAGAAAGGGGATGCGTTTCTTGAAGAAGCGGTCAATCCATTGCGACCAGGGCTTTAAAGTCTCAACGCCTTTGCAGAGCTTTTCGCGGGCAAACTTGAAGCTGAGAAGGTATTGAGGGAGCCAGGGATGGCTGAGATTAAAGACCATCTGAGAAGCCATGATGATAATGATGGACCCCGTGAAGATCGACATTCCGGGAATCGCACCGATCGGTGAAAGAGCAATTAACGCCGGCACGAGAAGCAGTGGGCCATAACTACGAGAATTCATGGTCTTCATGATGTCGCCGAGGGTGATATCGGTGCCATCGGTGTTCTCGACGAGCGTGTCGAGGACACCCGTCAGGTTATGTATCTCAGTTGGGGGTGCGGTGCTCGTGCTCATTTGGTCGGGCTCATGTGGCATGTTTTGTGTCGATGAAGCGACTCGTCGGTCTATGACAAAAGAATTTGCAGCAATGAAATAAGCGAGGTTTCAATCGGCTGGTGAGAGGTTTGATGAAATCTTTAAAGTGTCAATAAGGATGAAGCAAAATTGATACCAGATCATACGAATCGTCAGTTGAGTGTTTTAAACGATATGTATGCAGAATTGTGTATGCGAGACTTGATGGTCTATGCAGATTGTGGAGGCGAGACGATTGAGGGAGAAGAGTTTTGCAGGAAAACGCTTTTCCTTTAGAGAGAAAGATTCGATGATTATGGCCAAATCGATCTTGGTATGACTGCATTCGACATCGTTTTTGATGAGAACTCAAATGGAGTCTTGTGCTTTGATCGTGGATGAAGAAAGCCAGAATACGATGTGAAAACGATCTACCTGGGTGGTTAATTTTTCTATGACTTGGCGTTGAGATTTTTTAGCTCAACAGAGCCTTTTTCATGGGATCAACATGAGTGTTGAACAAGTGGTAGTTGATGCGAGAGGCATCTATAAGCCAAGTGTTATCAAACATTTCGGGAACCTTGAGAAATTCGTGGTAACTAAGAATTTTGGATCTTGCAAGCTGGAGTTTTCGTGGACAGAATATAGCCACGTCAGATGAACTTGAGATGCTGGTGTCGATCAGAAGTTGTCTTTTGAATGCAAAAGCAACGAATCCTACACCTGCGTTGACGGCTCGATCTGAGTGATAATTTTTGAGCAAAACACTTGGTTTGAGAGTCTTGTTGATAGAGTTTCCTGGCCAGAAGAATGGCATTTAGAGGGAGCTTCAATCTTCACAGGATTGATCAAGTCGGTCTTAAGAAAGACGTCAAAGCAGTGAAGACGTCTGTAATAGACATGAAAGTGTCAGACACAATTCTGCCCTCCAGTTTACGATGATGGGCATCGTGAAGAGCTGGAGAGGACGTTAGCCTTCAATTTGGAACACATAAATACCTGGAATTGGTTGTCTTATCCCTCAGACTCAACTCTGACTATTTTTCTGTTCTAGCGATGACGGTTAGCCTTGTGAGCACGTAGCTTTGTGATCGTGTCCCATGTGCTTGTTCGAAATTGATAAAGCTGAAAAACACGAGTTGGTGAATAGGTTCGTTGAACTGAAACACCTGGCAGGTTGAGTTTGCAAATTTTCAGGTCTGATCATTGGGACGAAATGTCTCTGATGACATGTCGACTTGAAGTCAAGGTTTGGTATGACTCATTAGGAAGATTAGCAACCAGTTTTTGGAATTTTTACAACACGATGATCTGCAATCGATCAACGTACAGGTCCTGTTTATCAGACGTCTTAACATCACACAATTTTGCATGAGGTTATCAAACAACGATTTATGACTCTAACGCTCTCTGATGGAAAGCAACTGAGCCACTCTCAGAATGTATCGGCGGAACTTGATGGCATGACGTGTGCATCCTCTGCGGTTGTCCAATTGGAACAAGGAACTTTTCCTTCTCCCACAACCACTTGCAATGACAGCATGGACGTTTCTGGAAACTGTCAACAATCGATGGAGAGACTGACGATGAGCACAACCGACTTTGATTCTACGAGCCCAGTGATCCAGGTGATCGACGTGACGACTCCGATCCATCGTACACACGGTGTCGTAACAGGTGGGGGAGTCGGTGAACGCGTTGATTTGAACGTGCAACGATCGCCAAGTGTTAAGGTCGTAAACATGGCACGCTGTACGCCAATTGAAAATCGGGCCCAGATGGTCGTTCAAGAACTGTCGGCACCGTGGAAAGTTTTCCATGTCCAAACGCTTGCCACAGGTGTCGCTCGTCGCATCCTGTGTTTTTTTGTGCCGAGACAATATTCAAAATAAATGACTGATCTGAGAATTTCCCGTCAAAAGTTACGTGATATCACGACGATTGCGGGATTGATCAGATCGAATAAGATCATTTGTGGGATTTTGAGTTGTTGGCTGTTAAAATATTGCAGGTCTATCGATCTGTAGATGACAGGAGATCGTCAGGCGATCTATTTCTGGCTAGTGTGCGTCGATTGAATTTAGTTTCGCATCGACTTTTGATATCTGCTTTTTACGACCTCTTCGTTCAGGTTTGTCGGGAATATGTCTAGTTCAAAATCAGGCCGTCTGATGGTCACGCGTGTCGTGATGTGTTTATTTACGGCTGTTGTGACGATTGGGCTGGGCTGGGTACTTTCCAAGGAATTGGGCAAAGATGGGTTCGGCCTGATTGATTTCTCGTTCACTGCTTTGTTCGCGATTTTGACGGCATGGATCTCCTTTAATTCGATTATGACCGTGATCGGCATTGTTTCGTTACTCTTTGACAGGCGGTCCCAATTACCTCCTCCTGTGAGTGGTCGGAATCAAACGACCGATTTCCGAACTGCGGTGCTGATTCCCATTTATAATGAGGACGTCAATCGTGTGTATGCTGGTTCTTTGGCGATGCGCAAGGCACTCCAAGGGATCTTCCAGCGTATCCCTTCTGCACAAATTGATTTTTTTATTCTTAGTGACACCACGCAGCCAGATATCTGGGCTTTGGAAGAGCTGGCTTTTGTCAGTCAGAATCCGCAGGCTGCTAATCTGCCTGTGATTTATTACCGTCACCGACTGAAAAACACGAATCGCAAAGTGGGCAATATTCAGGAGTTTTGCGAGCGGTGGGGAAATGCCTACCGATACATGATCGTGCTCGATGCTGATAGCCTGATGGGTCCGGAAACGATCTTGGAAATGATCCGTCGGATCGATTCAGACCCTCAAATCGGGTTGTTGCAAACGCCACCTGTGCCCGTCAACTCGACGTCTTTGTTTTCGCGGATGCAACAATTCGCCTGTGCGGTCTATGGACCGGCCTGCACGCGGGGACTGAAATTGTGGAGTGGAGATGCGGGGAATTATTGGGGGCACAATGCGATCATTCGCACGGAAGCTTTTTTGAATAACTGCGGTCTGCCTGAGTTGCCTGGATATCAACCGTTTGGCGGCGGGATCATGAGTCATGATTTTGTAGAAGCGGCTTATTTATGCAAGGCTGGTTGGAAAGTTGTTTTGGCTGATGATCTGCCACAAAGCTATGAAGAATTACCTTGCACGCTGACGGCGTATTTACAGCGTGATCAGCGTTGGTGTCAGGGGAACATGCAGCATATCAATTTTCTGGCCCATACGAAACTGCCGGCGATGAGTCGATTTCATTTGACGACGGGGATCTTATCGTTTTTGGCATCGCCGCTGTGGGGACTGTTTCTGGTGTTGGGGATCCTTGTTTTTCTGACAACGCAAACTCATGAAGCCGTTGATGGTGGTGAGTGGAATGCGGGTGAGAATTCATTGAAGATCTTTCTGTCGATTATGGGATTGATCTTCCTGCCTAAGATGCTTGCAGTGATCAAAACGATCTTTGATTCCAGAAGAGTGACGTTATTCGGAGGTCGTATTCGGTTTCTGCTGAGTGTGTTCCTGGAGTGGACATTCTCGGTGATTACGGCACCAATCATGTTGTATTTTCATAGTACGTTTGTGCTCTCGAATGTGATGGGGCGAAAGGTGACATGGAACGCTCAAAAACGCGGCGATGACGCCCTGGAATGGAATGACGCGATTGTCACTTATGCACCATTGACGTTTTTGGGTGTGGCGTTGGGAACGGTGTTGCGACTTTTGGACGAACCGATGTTTCTCTGGTTTTCGCCGGTGCTGGCGGGGTTGGTATTTTCTGTACCGGCGGCCTATATGCTGAGTAGCACAAAACTAGGGCGTTGGTTTCGTTCACGAGGGCTGTTTTTGATTCCAGAAGAAGTTCAACCACCAACGATTCTGAAAATGCAG
>JBGSVC010000089.1:0-5207 GCA_041753175.1 Planctomycetaceae bacterium | reverse complement strand
GAGTGAATTGACATTGGGTCGATATGCGGAAGCCACGGCGACTTTGGCGGAAGCTCAAGGCTCGTTTGGAGAAAGCTTGCGGTTATTGTGGTTGTCACGCGAGGTGTGGCGATTTACGGGAGACTCTCAAAAAGCCGATCAGGTGCTTTCGGAAATCGGAACGAAGATTGAACGTTCAAGCTGGCGTTATAAAGATGCGGAAAGCCTGTTGATGATAGGGAAGTTTTTCCTGGAACTGGGGGCCGATGCCAAAAAGGTTCGTCAAGAAATTTTCCAGAGTATCGAGCAGAAAACGCCGACCTTTGTGGGAGCGTATGTGGCATCGGCGGAATTGTCCCTCTCGAAGAACGATTATGCACTGGCTGCTGAGGATTTTCATAAAGCACTCAAGGTAGACCCTGAGAACCCACGGATTTTATATGGTCTGGCGCGGAGCTTTGAACCCAGTGATGGCGCTCTGGCGCAGAAGTATATCGATGAAGCCTTGAAGATTAATCCACGTCACCTCCCGAGTTTGCTGCTGATGGCTGAATCGCATTTGCTGGCAGAGCGCTATCAACAGACAGAAGAGTTGTTAGAGCGGGTGTTGACGATCAATCCGGTAGAGCCACATGCCTGGGCAATGCGTGCTGTGCTGGCGCATTTGAATCATGATAACGAGTTGGAAACGCTGGCTCGCGCACAGGCGCTGTCGGGGTGGCAGGAGAATCCGGAAGTCGATTATTTGATCGGCAAGTTTTTGTCGCAGAAATATCGATTTGCCGAAGGGGCGTTGGCCCAGAAACGTGCACTCAATTTTCAGGAAGACTATCTGCCTGCCAAGATTCAACTATCTAACGATCTGCTACGATTGGGACAGGAAGAGGAAGGCTGGAAACTGGCCAGAGAGGTTTTTGATGCCGACAACTACAACGTCGTAGCTCACAATCTTACGATGCTAGAATCAGAGATGTCCGGGTTTCGGACGCTCAGCAGTGATGGGTTTGTGGTCAGAATGGATGCCCATGAGGCGGAGATCTATGGTGATCGAGTTCTGCATCTTTTAACACAGGCCAGAGACAAGCTTTGTCGTAAGTATAACTATGAACTCGTTGACCCGATCGCGGTGGAGATTTTTCCGCGTCAGCAGGATTTTGCGATTCGGACATTTGGCTTGCCGGGGGGTGCAGGGTTTTTGGGTGTTTGCTTTGGCAAGGTGATCACCATGAATTCCCCCGCCTCGCAGGGGCGTAGTCCGTCGAATTGGGAAGCGGTGCTCTGGCATGAGTTTTGTCATGTGGTGACGTTGAGCAAGACGGGCAACAAGATGCCACGTTGGTTGAGTGAAGGTATTTCGGTCTATGAGGAGCGGTTAGAGAATGGGGGGTGGGGCCAATCGATGACGCCAGCTTATCGCGAGATGATTCTCAATGGCGAGTTGACTCCGGTGAGCCGGCTGAGTGGTGCGTTCTTGCAGCCACCCAGTGCGGAGCATTTGCTGTTTGCATATTACGAATCTTCTCTGGTTGTGGAATATCTGGTCGATACTTATGGAGAGGAGGCTTTGCTTTTGATCCTCGATGAATTAGGAAAAGGACTGGCGATCAACGATGCCATCGCTCGGCATGTCGGGCCGCTGGAGAAAATTGATGTTGAGTTTGAAACGTTTATTCAGTCGCGGGCAAGAAGTTTTAGCGGTCAAGCCACCTATGCAAAAGACGATTTGCCGACCCGCGCCGACGCTCAAGCATGGAAAGCTTGGCTCGAAGATCATCCGAAGAACTACTATGGAATGCAGGGCTATGCCACTGCGTTGATTCAGGAGCAGCAATGGGTGCAGGCACGTGTGGTGATTGATCAGTTGGTCGAGTTGGCTCCAGAACTTGCGTGTTCGGGAGGTGTGCTTTTGATGAAAGCGCGTGTTTTGCGTGAATTGAGCGAAACCCGCGACGAAGTTGACGTGTTAGAACAGATAGCGCAACACAGTTCGGATGTATTGGAAGTGTATCGACGTCTGACGGAAATCGGGATCGAGCGAGCGGATTGGGAGAGTGTGATCGTGAATGCCCGAAGGACGCTGGCCGTCAATCCCCTGATTCCGGAACCCTATCGGGCACTGGCATCTGCAGGAGAGCGACGTGAGGATTCTGAGGTGGCCATTGAAGGTTTAAAAGTGCTATCCAGAATGGAACCGTTTGATCCGGCTGATATTCATTTTAGGGTCGCGCGGCTGCTCAAAGAAACAGGTCGGATGGAAGAGGCGCGGAGGCATGCCTTGTTGGCGCTGGCAGAAGCTCCGCGCTATCGAGACGCTCATGAATTGCTGTTAAGCGTCGTGGAATCGCCGCCTAAGTCAGCTACTGGAAACAAGCCGACTCCGTTGTTTCCAGAAGCTCCAGCATTGCCGGAGGACGCCCCATGAATGGAAAATCTGGTTGGTCGCGATTGCTTGGGATAAGCCTGCTCGTCTTGATGGTCGGGACAGTCGTATTTGGAACAGCCGTCTGGGCACAGTTTCAACGTGACTGGGGCTATGGGGGCCGGGGTGGCTTTGGTGGTGGACGAGGTTACGGACGTCAAAACATTACGGAAACCGGTGCTCGCAATGACTGGGAAATCGATGAGAAATTTGAGCATGATGCGTTTCGCTTTGCGCGAGTGAAGTATTCATCGTGGGGTCGTCGTGACAAATGGGCTACTGATTTTCCCGAGAGCGATCTGAACCTGCCTCATCGACTCCGTGAATTGACGTCGATGCAGGTCCATCCAGAAAGTGTGATTGTCGAACTCACGGATGAAGCACTCTCGGACTATCCTTTTTTATACATGGTTGAGCCGGGAGATATTGTGCTCAG
Organism: Planctomycetaceae bacterium; assembly: GCA_041753175.1. GTDB lineage: Bacteria > Planctomycetota > Planctomycetia > Planctomycetales > Planctomycetaceae > SXPC01. The sequence goes on along the minus strand of JBGSVC010000089.1, from coordinate 2,373 downwards.
TGAAGCAGAGGTGAAGGGGTTACGCAGGTATTTGCTCAATGGTGGGTTTCTGATGGTCGACGATTTCTGGGGAGAAGATGAATGGTACGGATTTTATGAGAACATCAAGAAGGTCTTCCCGGAGCGTGAGCCGGAAGAACTCCCCTTGGAGCACGACATTTTCCATTTAGTTTATGATTTGCAGGAAAAGCCGATGATTGTGGGGATCGGGTCCTGGATGCGAGGCAATCGGACGGAGCGATATGATGCCCGCGAGGCCCACTACAAAGGGATCTTTGATGACAAGGGACGCATGATGGTTGTCATTTGTCATAACACGGATCTGGGTGACGGGTGGGAAGAGGAAGGAGTCGACCCAACGTATTTCAAGAACTACTCAGAGCGATTTGCGTATCCGCTGGGGATCAACATTATTACGTATGCAATGACACATTAATGGTGTGTCAGTCTGGCGTCATGAACAACCTGAAGTTTCTCCTCTCCAGAAAGTTAAACTATTGTGAGTACTGAGATAGATAACTACGCAGCCGAGCAGGCAGCAGTGGAACAAATCCTTGCCAGCCGTGATCAGATTCTGGGAGAACTTTCGAAGGCGGTGATTGGTCAGAAAAATGTGATTGATCAGTTATTGTTGTGCCTGTTTGCAGGGGGGCACTGCCTGATCACAGGGGCGCCTGGTTTGGCGAAGACGTTGCTGGTCAATTCAATTTCACAAATTTTTGATCTGGAATTTCGTCGCATTCAGTTCACTCCAGATTTGATGCCCGCCGACATCACAGGCACAGAGATCCTGGAAGAGACGGAAGATGGCCGTCGAAAACTGCAATTTGTCAAAGGCCCGATTTTTGCCAACGTCATCCTGGCAGATGAGATCAACCGGACACCGCCGAAGACCCAGTCGGCGCTCTTGGAAGCGATGCAGGAACATCAAGTGACGGCGGCGGGAATCCGCTATCGCCTGGAGGAGCCCTTCTTTGTCTTAGCGACACAAAACCCGATCGAGATGGAGGGGACCTACCCGTTGCCTGAGGCTCAGTTAGATCGGTTTATGTTCAATATCTGGATCGACTACCTGCCGGAGGATGATGAAGTTGCTGTGGTACAACAGACAACGTCGCGTCGAAGCGAACCGATCAAGGCGTTGTTTACCGGTGACGATGTGTTAAGGTTTCATAGTGTGGTCAGGCGGGTCCCGATTGCGGAAAATCTCGTGCGCTATGCGGTCCGACTGGCGGACGCTTCCAGGCCTGGTCGTCCTTCAACTCCCGAGTTCGTCAATAATTGGGTGACCTGGGGTGCCGGCTTGCGGGCGGCTCAGTATCTGGTGTTGGGTGCCAAGGCGCGGGCGTTGTTGCACGGTCGTCCGCATGTGAGTGTTGACGATATCCGGTCGCTGGCGCACGTCACGATGCGTCACCGTATTCTGATTGGTTATCGGGCAGAGGCGGAGGGTGTGAGTGTCGAAAAAGTCATTTCGCGGCTGTTAGAAACGATCAGTGTACCGGGGGCTGCATGAGTCGTGGTGGAGAAATTTTATCGCATGCTCCCAGCATTTCTTCAGGGGAAAGGCGTGGGGGGACTTCGTTTGTTGACCCTGCGTCACTGATGCGGATCAAGAATCTGGAGCTAAGGGCACGTTCGGTTGTGGAAGGATTTTTAACCGGTCTGCATCGCTCACCTTATCATGGATTCTCTGTTGAATTCACCGAGTATCGCCAATACACGCCAGGGGATGATACACGATTTCTGGATTGGAAATTGTTTGCCCGATCTGATCGTTACTTTATCAAATGCTTTGAAGACGAAACGAATCTGCGATGTCACCTGCTGGTCGATCTGAGTCGATCGATGAGTTATGGGAGCTTAGGTTATACAAAAGGAGATTACGCCAAAACGACGGCAGCGACACTGGCTTATTTTCTGTCGCTGCAGCGGGATGCAGTCGGGCTGATGACGTTTGATGAGAAGATAATCGATGCAATTCCTGCACGTTATCGCAGTGGCCATGTGCATCGCATGATGATGAGTCTGGAACGCACGCCCGTGGGAAAGTCGACGGACATCCAAACACCGTTGGAGCAGATCGCCGCGAGCGTCGCCAAGCGAGGTTTGGTCATTCTGATTTCTGATCTCTTGACGCCAATTGGAGCTCTGGAAAAAAATCTGGGATATCTCAAAGCCCGAGGGCACGAAGTGGTCGTGCTGCGTATTCTCGATCCTCGTGAGATTGATTTTGATCTATCTGATGCAGCACTTTTTCATGATGTGGAATCGGGACAAGATCTCTACATTGATCCGATGACTGCACGAGAGCAGTATTTGAAAGACTTTGCAGTGCATGCCGGGCATTTGAAAAAGCTCTGTGAAGGCTTG
>JBGSVC010000088.1:0-6978 GCA_041753175.1 Planctomycetaceae bacterium | reverse complement strand
GGAAAAATAAATCAGCGCAGCGCATGATGTGCAGGTCGATCGATAGCTCTCATCGATTGAAATTTCCCTCCCCCCTGATCAAACAGGGGGAAAGGCGAAACCGACGATCACTCTCTGCCCAGTTCGCGCCGGGCCTTGAGCAGTCCGGAGCGATATTTCGTGTACATCCCGGCGATCTGATCTTTCATGGATCGGGAGAACAGTCCCTGATCCAGAGTCGTCGAGGGAACCGACGTGGTGAACGGATCTGACTCCCAGATGCGGAGGTATCTGGAACCAGACGGATCGGTGGCATCCTTGCCAAAGGCAAGCAATCGGAAAGAGAACGCGGTGGAGGCATTGGAATCGACCGTTTCGCCGGGGCGACCATTGCGATCGTAATCGACGACACACAACAACAGGCCTTCCTGCAGGCCACGCTCACGATCGGGGAGTGAGAGCCCGGATTTTTCAATGGACTGGATTCCGTTAGCGATAATGAATCGCCCCAGGCTGTCGTTGGGTGCGGGGTCGTTGAGTCGTGTTTGATTGAGGACGGCAACGTGCATCCAGCGGAGGCTCGTGAGCAGATCCTTGGCAGCATCGGTTTCACAGATGGATTGGGCAAGAATCATCTGGACGACCTTTTTGGAAATCTGTTCGTCGGAGAGTTCTGCAGGGGCCGATCCGTTGTCACCTTCGGAAAAAGCGGCCTGCTCCTGCGAGGCAGCGGAGGCGACATCTTCCTGATTGTCCAATGTGGCCGAGGAGAAACTGTTAAACGACTCGGAGCCCACACCCAGATAGGCAGTCGGGTTAACGAGTGCCAGCGCAGTTCCAAAGCCGGCCAGTTCCGTGCGGTTGTTAAACACAGGTTGCCCAAGTGGATTGATATCGGGTTGAGTTTGAATTTTCATCCAGCTTCCGGCGATGGGGGTGAGTTTGTCGCCGTATTGAAATTGGAAGGTAATGGGTTGCACAGACGCAGGATGTTTCTCAAGTGTCTGGCCCGTGTTTGAAACAATATGAAACAAGGGCGAGGGTGTCTGAGAAAGGTTGCTTGAGAATTCGTCAGGGTTGAGTGAGGCTGCCAGCGCGACAGCCGGGTAGCCACCTTCGGAGGAGGAAGGAGGAAGCGCGAGCATGACCATGCGGGTATTGGCATCAACCATCCCGACAGAGACATCAAAATTGCCCAATTTTTTGCCATCGAATTCCACGCTGAGATCTTTTCCTCCATTGAGGACAGAAAAGGGAACGACCATTCCACCTTGCGAGTTGACAATGCAACCGGTCGCCGTTGAAGTCTGACCGTCATTCTTGATGACCGCAATATGTGCCAAGGCAGGTTTGAGACTTTCAAGATTGAGTTCAGCGGGTGCTAGCGGAGGAGTTGATTCGGTCCCAGGGATCGCCATGGCAGCATCGTTGGGACTGGGAGGTGGCGTGGCGGGCGCGCCGCCGAAGAGACCTCCAAACCCATTTCCGAACAGGCCGCCGCCTCTGGGAGGAGTTGGCGTGGGGCTACTGGCCATCTCCGGGCTTCCAGGTGAATTGACGAGATTGGAGCGTTGGCGGATGCGTTCGATATCGGTGTCCAGAAGTTCGCCTCGTTCAAAAGCCTTAGCTTCCTCCTGAGTCATGTAAAGCGTTTCGTTAGGGCCGACGTTGACCGGGATTTTGTCTGAGAGATCCACGCCGTTGACGATGGTGTCGTTATCCTGTCCTTTGATCATCGCGACGAGGGGATTTTCAGAGACGGGATCGTTTTCTGTGGGTTGCACCTCGGGAGTCGTGACCGCGACATTGGGAGTTGTGCGCTGGCGATCGCTGGGAAGGGCCGAGGGGAGAGAACTGTTGGTGGTCCCCGCCTGTACGGGAAGGGATGAGGCTTCGCCGGGGCGCTCTATCCCTTGGGAAAACTGATTTTGCTGGGAATTGTTTTGTTGATTCAATTGATTGAGCACAAACGAACCCACCACCGCAACGACGACAACGCCGACCACAATACCAATCAATTTGGGATTAAAGGGAGGCTTGTTGCCCATTTTGAATTCCGGGACAGAGCCACTGGAACCCGACTTCTTTGATTTTTTGCGTTTCGGGGCCGACGAAAAAATCGCCCACTCTGCTGACAACAACGCTAAAAGAGCAGGAAATTCGTCGGTTATTGACGATCCTTGCCAACGAATCTGGCCCATGATTAGCCCTCACAAACACATGAACAAATGGATAAGAATTAAGAAATGAATAGATAAGTATTTAATATACGAGATTGAGTCCAGAATGATTCTCACAAAATTCAAGAAACAGGGCAGAATTTAAAAAGTGAAACAAGCAGGCGAATTTGGAGTTGCGAGAAAAGTGAGACTTGAATGCGCTCTGCGCAATGCGTATCGTAAAATATAAGCATTGTGCCTATTTTGACATCTCGCGTGGATTCCCCTGAATTGTGTGTGACCATGAAACAATTTCATCAATTGAACAGTTCACTTGCGTCAGTGCTGATCAGTGCAATCTGTTTATCGTGGGGCGGAGTCGTCTGGGGGCAGACATTTGCAGACGCCCCTCAATCGTATACTCCGCTCTCAAGTTTAAACGCAGGGAACGCCTATCAACCCAGTGATGCCCATTTGTGGACCCATCCTGGAAATTCAGCGGTTTCGGTCACGAATGGTGCAAGCCTTTATGCACAACATCCAACATCGATGACCTATTCAAGCGGAACGCAGGGAGTTTCTTATACACGCTATGGAACAGGGTATCGTGGCTTGGGCTCGTTTAACTATGGCTACTATGATTACCCTGCCTATCGTTATCGATCCTATTCGTCCGTCTCCCCGTATAGCTATCGATACTATGCCACATTAGGAAGTTATTCGCCGTATTATTCAGCCTACTATGGTGGTCCGACATATGGTCACCGGAGTCTGTACAGCACGTTCTACCAACCGGCGTTTTCCAGTTACAATCCGTCTTATTACTCATCCGGTTCCAACGCGTGGTATGCTCCCGCCAACAATCCCTACTACAATCCTGCTTACAACTATAACCGACCTTACTACACGTTTTCGCCGGGGTATTTTCAGTACCACGGGTTGAATTCCTACGCCTACAACGCGAATTCCTATTACTACTCTGCCCCGACGTATCGGGCTGCACTCTATGGATATTCTCCTGCATCATATGGGTCGTATCAGTTTTATTCGCCGTTTTCATATCGCTATGCTGGATACGGGTATGGATATCCGTTTGGGTCGTTTGGATATCGATCACTCGGTTGGGGTTATCGCGGCTGGCGGTGGTAGTTGGAAGCAGTCTGTAAAAAAACGCCTGACGCTGGGCATTCGCCCTCAATACTTGACAGACCGGAAGTGAGTGACTTGGCAGCCCGTTAATTTTTCTCAATGGACTGCTTGATTCCGGGATGGAATCAACAAAAACGCACGGTTTTAAGCGTTTTTGGATAGTTGAACATCGACACGAAGTCGAATTTCAATAGGCTGTTAGGGCGACGCCCTGCTGGCAAACATGCAGGGGCAATCAGCTTGTGGTTGGGTGAAGCGTTCCCAATAAGCGGCAGCAAATAGGATAGTTTTGCGAGGGCGCAACAAACAATTGAGCCCAACGGCCTTTGCGAACATACCCGGCTCATTCGTCGAGCCAATCAGGCGAAACTGAACAACGCCTAGCGAGAGAGCGCAATATGTTTGCGTTTGGCTTTGCGGGCTTTGGCGCTGGCAGGTCGTTTACCGTGGTTTGCTTTATGCAGTTTTTTATCAGACTTGGCCATGGGATGCTCTTATAAAATTTGATTTTGAAATTCGAAAAAATGAAGAAGGATTGAACATCTCGATGCGATCACCATCGTCAGTGCAGGCAATCATCAATCCCCTCGGAGTTTCAAGCCTTTATCGCGGAGTCGGTCGCGAATTTCGTTCAGAGAGGTAACGCCGAAGTTTCGAACGGAAAGGAGTTCATCTGCGGAGCGGCTGAGCAGTTCACCGATCGTGGAAACACCAAGACGGGTGAGACATTTTCGAGCGCGGACAGAGAGATCCAGGTCTCCGACGAGAAGTTCGTGCATCGCCCGTTCTTCGGGGGTGAGTTCTTCAGCACGGAAGGTAGGCTGTGCTCGTTGTTGATGGAGATTCTGGCCGAGTTTGAGGCCATGAAGTTCGAGCATGGCGCGAATTTCTTTGAGCGATGTTTCGCCAAAGTTTTTGCCGGCCAGAAGCTGTTCTTCGGTGGTGCGAGTGAGGTCGCCGAGATTCCCGATGTTGGCGCGTTCAAGGCAGTTTCGAGAGCGAGCCGAGAGCTCGAAATCGGTGATCGGCATGACCATGATTTGTTCGAGATATTTATTACGACGGGCACTTTCTTCGTCGACATACATTTCGTGGGACGACTCAATGTCTTTGAGGCAGAGTCTGGCACGTTCGTGGTTGGGGTATGTTTCGAGGATGCGTTGGAAACAGAAAGCAGCCGGCCCGTATTGTTCGCGGTCTTCGTAGAGAAGGCCGAGGTTCAGAAGAGCACCCAGATAAATAGGGGGCTTGGCGAGCATTTGCTCGTAGAGCCGGATGGCTTCGTCGTCGTTGCCGAGTTGATTATGGAGATTGGCAAGTCGGAAGAGAGCGCGTGAGTGGTTGGGGTCCATGTCGACGGCACGTTCGAAGTATTCGAGGGCACCGTAGGTATCGCCGCGATCGGAGTTGATGCAGCCCATCTGGTAAGAGTATTCGGCACGCGTAGCCCCTTCGCGGGCGACACTGCGAATGAGTTGTTCGGCCTCTTCGAGATTGCCTTTCTGTCGAATACAACCGGCTTGCATGAGTTTGCACAGCACGGGATCGTAGCCAGATTTTTCCGCAGCTTTCAAGGCATCCTGAGCACCGGCGAAATCTTCGAGAGCCAGGAAGATATGAGCACGGTAGTAGTTGGCCATGCCGTCGTTGGGGAGCTGGCCAAGGAATTTCTGAGCGTCGTCGTAGTTGGTCAGAAGGTAGCTGACCACACCCGCGACGAGGAGGTCGCGTTTATCGCCGTTGGAGCCAATACGTTTTTTGAGTTCATCATGGTTTTGACGAACCTCAGCATATTTGCCTTTGCTGATTGCCTTGGTGATGCGAGCGACTTCGGTAGGCCCGAAATCCTGATTTCCCAGCAGCATGGATTTAACGTCAATATGTTCCATCATGATCATAGCGTGACCACCTGTACGAAAGTCATCCGTTCGAAGAGAAGGGATAGTCTGAATCAGAAAACGACGCCTGGAATAAGCAGGCGTCCGGGTTCATCCCATAAAAAAGACGCAGGCAGTGTTCGAAATCATTTCGGACTGCCAGAAGTGATGGCAATCAGGAGACTACCGGCATCGCGAGGCTGGTAACGGTCGGTCTTATTCGTCGGCGACGTAAGGCAGCAATGCCATGTATCGAGCACGCAGGACAGCTTCGCGGACAGCACGCTGATAAAGTGCAGACGTTCCGGTGCGTCGTCGTGGAAGAATGCGGCCTTCGCGATCGATCAGATTGCGAAGTGTTTTGACGTCTTTATAGTCGACATACACAGGACGCGGGACAACACCTGACGGACAGAACCGGCATTTGAGTTTCTTTTTGAGACGTGCTTTTTTCTTGCGGAGTTTTTTGAGATCTGCTTTTGTGAAAGTCGCCATGTGGGGCCAGTTGCTCCTAAACCTGTCAACGAAACAAATTCGTCCTCGGGCTGCAGATGCAACGAGGACGGTAATATTTTTTGGAAACCAGCATTGTGGCCTTGGAGAGCCGATTTCTCAAGTCTTGGAGCGTTTTTTTTTGCCCAAAATGGCTGGAGGTGAAAAAATTCATAATCAAAAGCCATCTGGTCATACCAGTCAATGTTTGAATTTCTATCTTCACGAACTTTCGATTCGCCCAAAGCTGGTTATGATGAATGCTGATAATAGGACACTTTCAGGGAGGGAGCCGGGGCTGTGAACACGAATACGATTTTGCAGGGGAATTGTATCGAGTTGATGCGCCAGCTGCCTGAGGGAAGCGTAGATTTGGCGTTTGCCGATCCGCCGTTTAATATTGGTTACGAATATGATGTGTACGAAGACCGGAAAAGCTTCGACGAATACATGCAGTTTTCGCGGGAGTGGATCGGCGAAGTTTACAAACTGCTCAAGCCGACCGGGGCGTTCTGGCTGGCAATTGGCGATGATTTTGCCGCCGAACTGAAAGTCTTGAGTCGAGACATCGGATTTCATCCCCGAAGCTGGGTCATCTGGTATTATACCTTTGGGGTCAATTGTAAGGCGAAGCTGAGTCGTTCACATACGCATTTGTTGTATTTTACGAAGAATCGAAAGTCATTTAAGTTTCGTGCAGAGGCGAGTGAGAATCGCATCCCTTCGGCTCGTCAGTTGGTGTACAACGACAAGCGGGCCAATCCAAAAGGTCGCTTGCCGGACGATACGTGGATTTTGCGGCCACAAGATATTGAGGGGAGTTTTTCCGGGGGCGAAGACACTTGGTATTTCCCGAGGGTGGCAGGGACGTTTAAGGAGCGCGCGGGATTTCATGGGTGTCAGATGCCCGAGCAGTTGTTAGGGCGGATCATCAATTTGTGTTCGGAGGAGGGAGAATTGGTGTTTGATCCGTTTTCGGGGAGTGCTTCAACGCTGGTCGTTGCTAAAAAACTGGGGCGAAACTATTTGGGGTGTGAGTTGTCAGAGGATTATCATCAAAAAGGGAGTCAGCGGCTCGAAGAAACCTGTGTGGGACAGAAGCTGGATGGAGCCCTGGAGCCGACGGTCAGTGCGCCGGCAACACCCAGCCCAGGAGCGAAGGCTCGACTGTTTCCGGTTGAGGGCTGAGAGGAAGATCGCAGAAAATGGAACAGACCTCGAAGATCGATGTGGTGCGACTTTGTGTCAGGCAGGCGCGGAATGGGGGCAAGAAAATTGCGGTTGTGCCAACGATGGGAGCGTTGCACGAAGGGCATTTGAGT